>NZ_JANPLS010000229.1:0-21819 GCF_031422475.1 Chamaesiphon sp. VAR_48_metabat_403 | reverse complement strand
GCAGATCGATCGTCTCTAAAAAGGACATATCTGGCGATACGTCATCTAACTGGTATGTTACGAATTTTCCCGTAGTTTGAGCATCGGGCTGTCGCCAAATTTTGAGGGTGAGTTTCATGGTGTTAGAGCGGGGGGACTGGGGGACTGGGAGACTGGGAGACTGGGGGACTGGGAGACTGGGATCTCATTACACACTATTCACTATCCCCTATCCCCTATCCCCTATCCCCCTAAAACCTAAAGCCTAAAACCTAAAGCCTAAAACCTACTTATAAGATCGTTGGCTAAATTGTGCTAGCTCAAATTTTAGGGCTTCGGGGTGGAATTGCCATTGATGTGGGTGTTGGTATTCCCAGGCAGCGACGTGGGCGTATTCAGCATCTTGACGTTGGGCTTCGCCTAGTTCGGTTTGGGATTCCGTGCGGAAATGACAGCCGCAGCTTTCTTGACGGTGGAGGGCATCGACACACATTAGTTCACCGAGTTCTATAAAATCTGCCACGCGCTGGGCGAGATCGAGTTCGGAATTGAGCGAATTGACGGTACCGGGAATTTTGACATCTTGCCAGAATTCTACTTGAAGAGCCTGAAGTTCGGCAATTGCCGATCGCAATCCAGTTTCGGTACGGACGATGCCACAATGCGCCCACATAATTTTACCCAATCGCTGATGGAAACTAGTGACGGTTTGGGTACCCCGAATGCGGATTAATCGATCGAGTCTAGCTTTAACAGCGGCTTCGGATTGGCAAAATTCTGGACGCTCTGTCGAAATCGGTGGCATCCCGATGTCATTGGCTAAATAATTACTAATCGTCGCGGGAATTACAAAATAGCCATCTGCCAAACCTTGCATTAATGCCGAAGCTCCGAGCCGATTGGCTCCATGTTCGCTAAAGTTAGCTTCGCCCAGACAGTATAAGCCAGGGATGCTCGTCATTAGTTCGTAATCTACCCACAATCCGCCCATCGTATAGTGTACGGCGGGATAAATCCGCATCGGCACGGTATAAGGGTCTTCGCCTGTAATTTGGGTGTACATGGCGAACAAATTGCCATACTTATTTTGAAATACTTCGCGCCCATCTCGGTCGAGAGCGGCAGCAAAATCGAGATATACAGCCCGTTTAGACCGTCCGACCCCAAAACCTGCATCGCACACTTCTTTGACGGCACGCGAGGCGATATCGCGGGGGACGAGATTGCCATAGGCGGGATAACGACGCTCTAAAAAGTAGTCGCGATCGCGATCGGGAATTTCGGCAGCAGAGCGCGGATCGGCGGGGGTTTTGGGCACCCAAATTCGACCATCATTTCGCAAACTTTCGGACATCAGGGTGAGTTTCGACTGATGTTCGCCCGCCACGGGAATACAGGTAGGATGAATTTGGGTAAAGCAGGGATTGGCAAATAGGGCACCTTGTTTGTGAGCTTTCCAGGTGGCACTGACGTTACTCCCCATCGCATTGGTGGAGAGGTAAAAGACGTTGCTATAACCGCCAGAACATAATAAAACGGCGTTACCAAAGTGTCGCTCTAGCGCGCCAGTTAGTAAATTACGGGCGATAATTCCCCGCGTTTTGCCCTCAATCTGGACGATTTCGAGCAGTTCGTGGCGCGTATACATGGTGATGTTGCCCAGTGCGACTTGCCGCTCTAGGGCTTGATAGGCACCGAGTAATAGTTGTTGCCCCGTTTGTCCCGCAGCATAGAAAGTGCGTTGTACCTGGGTACCCCCGAAGGCTCGATTTGCCAACATTCCGCCATATTCCCGCGCGAAGGGGACACCTTGAGCGACGCAATGGTCGATAATTTTGGTACTGATGCTGGCTAACCGATAAACGTTGGCTTCGCGCGATCGATAGTCGCCGCCTTTAATGGTGTCGTAAAATAATCTCTGGACGGAATCGCCATCATTTTGATAATTCTTGGCGGCATTAATCCCGCCCTGCGCGGCGATGCTATGGGCGCGGCGCGGCGAATCTTGAAAACAGAAGGCTTTAACTCGATAACCCTGCTCGGCGAGGGTAGCAGCGGCAGATGCACCAGCCAGTCCCGTCCCGATGACGATAATTTCGATCTGACGTTTATTAGCTGGGCTAATCAGCCGCGCGGTTTCTTGATAAGTCTGCCACTGTTGAGCCAGCGGTACGGCGGGGATTTTAGAGTGCAGCATGGCTAGTGAAGAGGGCGATCGGAATTGCAGCTAAACCTAATGGTACGACGATCGCCAATATTATCCCAAATACTGCCAGCGGTTGCAAATTGCGATCGGCGATACCCAATGTCACCATCGCACTCCGCCAGCCGTGGACTAAATGAGCAGCCACAGCCAGACAACCCAATCCATAAATACATACTACCCACCACTGGCTCATCGTCGATTGCATCTGCTCGGACAAGTCAGCAGCAGCGGTACCTAGCAGATTTGGCAACCAGAATTGATACAGATGAAGTATTAAAAATGTTAACACGATCGCACCCAAGCTCCCCATCCAGCGCGCCGGATCGAACGAAAAGCCAGCACCCACCGCATACGGAGTACTCCGTTTCGACTGGTTATTTAAAGTCAGCGATGCACCCTGCCAAATATGGGCGATAAAGCCACCCCAGACTAATATTTCTAAGCAATGCAGTCCCCAATTATGCCGCAACAGCTCGGCAGTGCGATCGAACAATCTGCCGCCATCACCCGCTAAAATGGTTGTATTCAGACCGAGATGGACGAGCAAAAACAGCGTCAACAATAAACCAGTGACAGCCATAATCGCTTTACGGCTGATAGACGAGGTGGGAAAGTTAGTCATATTTGATACCAATTTAAATAGTTAACCCGACAGATCTTTACCCCACCCCAGCCCTCCCCTTATAAAGGTGAGGGAGCTAATCTGTCATTTAGTGAATTTAATTTGGTATGAGATATTAGCTTGAAACTATTGAATTTACTAGAAAAGAATACGTCAGCAGTCAGATCGTAGAAAGTATTACTAATTACCCTGTAGATTGCATTACAACATCAATACTTTGACTGTGGTTTCAGTCGGAACTATTTTCGTGTCGATGGGGATGACGGCTAGAGCATTGGTACCTGCGAGGTTTACCATATTTGCCGAGCTGTGACTGCCACCAGCGAGACTAAAACGATATTTGCCATCGAGTAGCTCCCATTTGCCCCATAGATAAGTTTCGCGGTTGCCGTCGGCGGTTAAGTCTTGAGTTGTTAGGGCTTCAATCCAGTGTGGTTGCCAATTAGCGGCTGGTAATCCAGCGAGTTTTGCCATTGCTGGGCGGACGAATCGCCAGCAACTGACTAACGCCGAGACGGGGTTGCCAGGGAGTCCGAAATAGACGACAGTACGATGCTCTTGCACAGAGGCTCCTTCTGCTAAAGCAGAGGCTACACCAACGACTTCTCTCGGTACAAGTCCACCAATGGGACGAGTGAATTTAGCTACCGTGAGGGGTTTACCTGGTTTGATGGCTACCGCGCGGATGCGGATGTCGCCACCCAACTCGGCGAGGATCGCTTCTACGTAGTCGTAATCGCCCACAGAGACACCACCAGTCGATAAGACCAAATCTGCCGACTCGATCGCTTCGGACATTGCAGCGGTCAATTTTGCCCGATCGTCGGGGATGATGCCCATGCAGATCGGAATGCCTCCGGCTTGACTGACGAAGGCGGCGAGTGCGTACTGATTGGAATCGACGATTTGCCCTGGTTTGAGGAGTTGGTGGGGCATAACTAATTCGTCGCCAGTGGATAAAATTGCCACGCGGGGACGGCGGTAAACTTGGACTTGACTGGAGCCTGTGGCTGCTAAAATCGCGATTTCGGGCGGGTTTAAAACGGTACCTGGAGCCAGGAGCAAATCGCCGCTGCGTGCGTAGGCTCCGCGCTGGCGAACGAAGGCTTTAGCGGTTGGGGCGATCTGAATTTTGACGAAGTTTTTTTGGACGCGCTGGGTATGCTCTTGCATGACGATCGTATCAGCTCCGGCAGGGACGATCGCGCCTGTAAATATTCTGGCGGCTTCTCCCGATTGAATTTCGCGCTGTGGTTGGCAGCCAGCGGGGATTTCTGCGACGACTTCTAGGGTAATCGGATGTTTGGGCGTACTCGATCGCACATCTGCAAATTTTACTGCATAGCCATCCATTGCGGAGTTATCCCAATGGGGAAAGTCTAGCTGACTGAGGATTTCAGTTGCTAAAATTCTACCCGTCGCGAGCGTGAGATCGATCGATTCTACTTCACTCAACGGGCGCACTAAATCAAGAATTATTTTTTCAGCTTTAGATACAGGCAGCATTCGCGTGGGAAGTGTTTGTCAATTTCTAGTATATCGCTTTAGGTTTTAGGCTTTAGGGGAAAGGGGACATATCCGTCTTCCCACACTCCCCACACATCCCAACTCCCATCTCCCAACTTACGCTAGGATAAGTAGAGAAATCTTGTAAATAAAACGGTCGCAGCTAATGGAGCAAAAGCATCAAACGCCGATCGAGACTGATTCTACCGCAATACTGCCCGCGCTCAAGTCGTTAATCGATGTTGTTGCTAAATTGAGAGATCCCGATGGTGGTTGTCCGTGGGATTTGGCGCAGACACCAGCTAGTTTGACTCCTTATATCGTGGAGGAGGCTTACGAGGCGGTACATGCGATTCGGAGTGGCGATCGAGTGGCGATCGTGTCAGAATTGGGAGACTTATTGCTGCAAGTAGTCTTGCAATCGCAATTAGCCAGCGAAGCGGGCGATTTTACCCTAGCGGATGTGGCGCAGAGTATCAGTGAAAAATTAATCCGCCGCCATCCACATGTATTTGGCGATGTGCGGGTTACCGATATTGCTGAGGTTCGAGCTAATTGGGAAGAAATTAAAGCGACAGAAAAAGGACGAACGAGTGAATTACTCAGCGATAAATTAAGTAATTACACCGAAAAATTACCCCCGCTAACTGCGGCGATGAAAATATCCAATCGCGCCGCAACGGTAGGATTTGAATGGGAAAGTATCGATGGCGTGTGGGAAAAGTTTGCCGAAGAATTGGGCGAATTTAAAGCAGCACTCGCAACTGAAGATACCGCCCATCAGGAGTCGGAATTAGGCGATTTATTATTTACGATCGTCAATCTCGGTCGTTGGTGTAGGCTCGATCCAGATCGGGGCTTGAGTGGAACTAATCAACGTTTTGTCGATCGCATCCAACAAATGGAACGACAGATCGAGCGACCGCTGACAGATTATTCAATTGCCGAATTAGAAGTACTCTGGCAACAAGCCAAACGCAAGATTGCTGAAGATTAAATGAGTCGCTATTTTGGGGAACGGGGACAATCGTCAACAATCTGTTGCAGACATTTAAATTGCCCCATTCCCAATTAGTTAGAAAACTTGTTCTACACCAGAAATTTCGGGAATCATATCGCAAAGTTTGCGTTCGATGCCCATTTTGAGCGTCATTGTCGAACTAGGGCAAGATCCACAAGCACCTTGGAGACGAAGTTTGACGATCGGGCCGTCGATATCTACTAACTCTACATTACCACCATCGGCCATCAGGTAAGGTCTGAGGGTATCGAGGACGGTTTCGACGTTAGCAGGATTGAGTGTTAAAGATTCAGACATAGTTTACTAAACCAAATGAAATTATTTTATTGAGGCAGTCGATCTTATCTCGATCGTAACCGATCCTGTTCGTTATTTTAACGGCGATCGCTGCGGATCTTTACTCCCGCACGAGTGTGGCGATTATCGTTCCGATAGGCTGTGCCTACGGCAGGCTTCTCTTCGAGAGGCTTCTCTTCGAGAGGCTTCGCCAACGCCAACGCCAACGCGACTCCAAGATTGCTGGAACATCGGACGATCGAACTGATTCATCTATATGGTAGCTAAGTCCGAACGAACGGATCGCGATTGCTAAATTCGCGGTTGCTAGATCCCGTAACATCGCCAAATTCGATAGATTTTTTATGTTCTACCATTTTCGCTGGGGACTGGCGATCGCATTAGTCCTGAGTTTTGCTACTAATATTTTACCGCCTGTGGCGTTGGCGTTGGCGTTGGCGTTGGCGAAGCCTCTCGAAGAGAAGCCTCTCGAAGAGAAGCCTCTCAAAGAGAAGCCTATCGGAACGATAATCGCTAAAGGTATTCCCGCGCGGTGGGCGGCAAAACGGTATAAAGTGCCCACTGTTGGCAGCCCGCTGCGCCGAGAAGCCGCTGCAACGCGGGGCGAATGTCCGCGCGATCCTCTCCTCGCGCTAGTGCCTTTAGATAGCGTTTCCATGACCACACAGGGCTATCCTACGTTATTTTTTCGAGTCCCAGCTCGATTGGCTAATAGTCCACCGCTAGAATTTACGTTAAAAGATGGCGAAACGATCGTCTATCAAACAAAATTGCCCATCGTTGGCAAGCGTCAGATCGTCGCCATTACCTTACCATTGACAGCAAATTCGGTACCATTAACACTCGATCGCAATTATCAATGGTCGGCGACCCTCCCATGCAATAATGATGTGGAATCGGCTTATTTCCGCACGCTGGGAATGATTAGGCGGATCGCTCCCGATGCCGATCTCAGTGCCAAATTACAGGCAACTTCAGTCACAGATCGATCGACTAACCGCCCGCAAGTACCTGAAATTTACGCCGAAGCCGAAATTTGGCAAGATGCATTGACGACTTTAGCCAACTTACGCCGATCTCAGCCCAATAATTCCCAAGTTACAGCCCAATGGCGCAGCCTGCTCGAATCTGCGGATTTAGCGGGAGTGGTTAACGATCCATTGGCTCCGTTGGCTCCATAAGGGGAGACGGGGGGTGGGAGGATAGGGATGGGTGGGAGGATGGGGAGGATTTATGAAGATCTTACTTTACCCCCCACAATCCCCACACGCTACAATCCTCCGGCTGTTCCCTCTCCGCGCGGATCTGCGGCTCCTGAGAGATACCCACTGGGTAATTGTTCGATCGCATTGGCGTTTCCCCAGTACTCGATTTGTTGGATGGAATGTCCCCGACGGCGCAATTCGGCGAGTGTGGATGTATCGAATCCCCACGGCTCGACATTGACTTTATCTGGGAGCCATTGATGGTGAATTCGCCCCGCAGCTACCGCCGCGCCGACATCCATCTTGTATTCCAGCACATTTAGTAAGACTTGCAGAACGGTAGTAATAATCGTACTGCCGCCTGGTGCGCCGATCGCCAGCCGGAAGCGATCGTTTTCAGTGACGATCGTCGGTGTCATACTCGATAGGGGGGTTTTTCCTGGCAAAATCGAGTTTTTCTCGCCGCCTACCAAGCCAAATACGTTGGGAACTCCAGGTGCGATCGCAAAATCATCCATCTCGTCGTTTAATAAAATCCCCGTTCCCGGTACCACCACCCCCGCACCAAAGCGGTAATTGACGGTAAATGTCAGGCTGACGACATTACGCTGCTTGTCAACGACGTTCAGGTGGCTGGTATCCATCGATTCGGACATCGGAGCTGCGGCTGTCAGGAATTGTTTTTGTCGATCGCTTTTGGGTACTGCTTCCGAGCGGAGAAATGGCTGCAAAATCTCGGTGGTGGCTGGTTTTACCGCTGTCGAGCGGCGCGCTTTATCTGGTGCGATTTCCTGACGGCGGCTGGCAGCGTAAGCCGGATTTACCAACGCCGCGACGGGAACATTGGTAAAATCGGGATCGCCTAGATGCGCCGATCGATCGGCATAAGCAATCCGCATCGACTCGATGAGGAGGTGGAGTGCTTCGGGACTACGCCATCCTAGCTTGGCTAAATCGGTACTGCCGATCGTATTTAAGATCTGGATTAAATGTACGCCACCAGAGGATGGTGGAGCCATCGAACAGACGTTGTACTGGCGAAATTTGCCACACAGAGCCGCGCGCCACTTAGGTCGATAGGATTTAAGATCGGCAATGGTAATTAAGCCCTGATTTTGGCGCATATCGCGATCGATCGATCGGGCAATCGATCCGGTATAAAAGTTTTGGGGATTGCGTGCGATTGCAGTTAAGGTTTGCGCTAAATCCCGCTGTATCAGACGTTCCCCTGGCTGTAGGGGTTTACCATTGCGCGTAAAAATCTGCCGTGCGGCGGCATTACTCGCCAACAGTTTTTGCTTCGATTTTGCCTGCACGGTATACAATTCGCTAACTGTAAAACCCTCCCGTGCGATCTTAATGGCAGGTGCTACCACCGTCCGCCAGGGCAATTTACCATACTTCTGGTGCAGGGCTGCCAAACCCGCGATCGTTCCTGGTACTCCCGCCGCTAAATGCCCTTCCAGACTAGCATTCGGGCGAACTTTACCCTGCGCGTCTAGATACATATTCCGCGATGCTTTTTGGGGCGCGCGTTCCCGAAAATCTAACGTCTCAACATTCTTACCCACTTTGACGATCGCAAACCCCCCACCGCCAATTCCTGCTGCAAATGGCTCCACCACCGAAATCGCCAACGTCGTCGCCACCGCCGCATCGATCGCATTTCCACCCTGCTGGAGCATTAATACCCCCGCCTGCGTTGCCAGCGGATGTGCCGATGTCACCATGCCATTCTGACTCTGACGCGGACGCGGAAACGCCGCCAAAGAGGGTGCTACACCAACTAAAATCGGTAACAATCCGATCGCGGTGACCGTATAACGATAAAATTTTTTCAAATAGCTCACAATTTTACGAGGTGTTAGGTTTTAGGCTTTAGGCTTTAGGTTCGATCGACTATTTGCCATGAGTTCCCAACTTTACGAGGTGTTAGGCTTGAGAATCGATCTGATTCGCCATAAGTTTCCAGCTTCTAATTATCTACGATCGTCCCTTTAACACCTAAAACCTAACACCTAAAGCCTAATACCTAAAGCCTTATGACAAAACTAATCGTCGCCACAAGCAATCCTGGTAAATTGCGAGAAATGCAAGCATATCTGAGTGAGAGCGAGTGGGAATTAAGCCTCAAACCAGCGGAATTAGATGTGGATGAGACAGAAGACACATTTATCGGTAACGCCTGTCTCAAAGCCGCTGAGGTGGCGATCGCGTTGAATTGTTGGGCAATTGCCGACGATTCGGGATTGCAGGTAGATGCACTCAATGGCGCACCGGGAATTTTTTCGGCGCGGTATGCCAGTAGCGATAAAGAACGGATCGATCGGATCTTACACGAACTGAGCGATTTTCCCGATTCCAGCCAAAGACAGGCACAATTTGTCTGTGCTGTTGCGGTAGCACGCCCTGACGGATCGATCGCCGCACGCGCCGAAGGTATTTGTCGAGGCGAAATTCTTACCGCACCGCGCGGTACCGATGGATTTGGCTACGATCCAATTTTTTATATCCCCACCGAGCGACTCACTTTCGCCGAAATGTCTAAGGAAGCCAAACGGAGCATCAGCCATCGCGGTAAAGCGTTTGCAACAATCTCCGCGCAATTAGCCGCAATTAAGCAATAAGGGAGGATATTTGACTTTTTGAGATATAGCGATCCTAAATGAGAAACTACTCTCTTGCTTTTCCGTTCTCTGCGCCCTCTGCGTCTCTGCGGTTAAAAAAAATACCAACTTAATAGTACTAGTAACTGAAGAAATCATATAGGATTGCTATTTAAACCATCTAAAATTGGAGATAGTGCATTAACTCGCCAATTAGTTCGCCAGATAATTCTAACCGTTGCTGAAAATTCACCAGATCGGTAAACTTGCCATCGCGATCGCGACAATCGATAATTCTATTAGCTAATTCTGGCGCGATCTGGGGAATTTGAACTAATTCGGCTGCGGTGGCTTGGTTAATTTTAATTGCTGGCAAATCTAGAGATCGATCGTAGTATTGAAAACTCAATACTGGAGCCAACCATTGCAGTCTGGAGCTATGAATATTGAGTGCGGCGGCGAGATCGGAAATTGAATAAAAAGCGACCCCAGCCTTACTCAGATTAACTAATTGACGAGCTTGGTGAATCGAAATTCCTGGTAACCGCAGCCAGTCATCGACACTAGCTTGATTGACATCGATTTGTACGCCTAAATCAGCGGCGACAGCAATATCAAATGCCGATTTAAACCGATAATAGGGGTCTTCTTGAATCCGCGATCGCATGGACATTTTAAGTAATAAACTAACAGTTTTAGTAGGATCGTGAGTCATATATAGCCGTTGTTAGTGAAGAGGTATCGGCAATCGTAGATAGGGGATAGGGAATAGTGGATAGTGAATAGTCAAAGCCCAGTTATCAACTATTAATTATTTTAATATTAATCAACGCTGCGTAATTTGCGAGTGTTTTCAACTAGGCTTAATGCGAATGCATCGAGACGTTTTGAGAGTTTTTCATCTGATATTTTACCATCGGGAGTAAACGATTGCCATGCTTGTCCGATCGCGACTTGTTCGGGAATCGACCAAGCATGAACCCACCGCAGAATTACGCGCAAATCGTTAAGCGCATTACTATTACTCTGTCCGCCTAAGATACTAATAAACCCCGCAACTTTGCCAGAAAGTTGGTCGAAACTCATTAAATCCAAGGCATTTTTGAGCACGCCGCTGATACTACCGTGATATTCTGGCGAAACTAGAATTAACCCATCTGCTGCACTAAAAGCATCTTGCATCCGTCGGACATCTGGATAATTTGGATATTCATCACCGCCATCGCAAAACGGTAATTGCATCGTTCTCAAGTCTAAAATTTCTACTTCTGCTCCGAGATCTGCAACTTTTTGGGCGGCAATTTTCAGTGCGATCTGGCTGTAAGAGTCGGTTCTCAAACTGCCTGCAATGCCTACAATTTTTACCATAATTAAGTCCCTATTCCCTAACTTCTAAACCCGATCTAGCCATTGACGGCGTTTTTGCTCGAATTCATATTCCGAAATCAAGCCATCGGCGCGGAGCTTGTCTAATTCGCGGATCGATTCGGATATTGTCGTCATGGGTTGTGCGACGAGCATCGGTGATGACGTAATAGGCATCACCGAGTTAAAATTGGCTTCAAACTGGGTACTATCTTGAGTAAGATACCAAACAGCTTCGATCGCCGCAGCAATATGGGGAATCGGTGTCCACGACAGTAATAGATAAATAACACCCCAAACGGGTTGTCCGAGATAAAATTTATGAAATCCAGCTACGGGGATCGTCATGCTAGCTACTGCTAAAATGACGGCTAGTTGGCGATTTTTAGGTGTAGTGCTATCAAACATTAACCGATCCTCTAATACGGGAAACCGCAGTTCTCAGTGGTTAGAGACTGACTGTAAGATGTAAATAACGAGCATCGATCGTCATGGCCTCGCTCTCAATTTTAAACCTTATTACTATAATTATCTGTCATGGGATTTTTTGATTCTGATATCATCCAACAAGAAGCCAAACAGTTGTTTGACGATTATCAACAACTAACACAGCTTGGCAGTAAGTATGGTAAATTCGATCGCGATGGTAAGGTGGCATTCATCGAGCGGATGGAAACTTTACTCGATCGATACAGAGTGTTTATGAAGCGGTTCGAGCTATCTGATGATTTTATGGCAAAGATGACCGTCGAGCAAATGAATACCCAGATGAGTCAGTTTGGCATGACACCGATGCAAATGTTCGAGCAAATGAATCTTACCCTCGATCGGATGAAGTCTGAAATTGATAAGTAGCCAAGATTTCTTGAGATGGGAGCGGGGAGCGGGGAGATGGGAGTTAGATCGAGAACTTTTCTTTACTTCTTACTCCTTACTCCCATCTACTAACTCCCCGGACGCTTAAACTTAGATGGCGGTGCAAACGATTCTACAGGTTCGTTTTTGAGAGCCTCTCGCATAAAGCTCCGCCAAATTGGTGCGGCGTAAGTACCGCCCGTCACCCCTCGACCTAACGGGGTAAAGTCATCTTTACCAATCCACACAGAGGCAGATAGCTGGGGCACGTAGCCCACAAACCAGACATCGCGTTCTGAAGACGTGGTTCCGGTTTTTCCGGCGGCTGGACGGCCGATTGCAGCCTCTTTACCAGTACCGCCGCTAACTACCGATTGAAGAGCACTATTAATTTGAGCTGTTGCCCAAGAGTCGAGTACCAGCGAGGGTTGAGGGGTATTATCTAGTAAAATATTGCCATCGCTATCGGTAACGCGCAAGATGGTTGTAGTTTCAGATTGCCAGCCGTTACTGGCAAAGGTGGCAAAAGCTCCCGCCATTTCGACTGGGGTAACACCAACAGCTCCTAATGGTAAGGATACGACGGGTTCGATCGGACTTTTAATGCCCAAGGTGCGACAAGTTTGAATGACTTTATCTAAGCCGACTTCTTTACCCAGTTTGACTGCGGGGACGTTAGTTGAATTCATTAACGCAGTCCGAATGCTCATCGCTCCTGAATAGCCGCCGCCGTAGTTGCGAGGCGAATAGTAGCCGCTGCCATCGCGATAGCGAACGGGGCCATCGTAGACTGAGGATTCTGGGGAAAATTTGCCAGTTGCAAAAGCGGTGTAATAAACGAATGGTTTAAATGACGAACCCGGCTGGCGATTCGCGTACATGGCACGATTGAAACTACTTTTTTTGTAGTCTACCCCACCAACCATCGCTTTAATAAAATGCGTGCGCGGATCGATCGCGACGAGACTGATTTGATATTTATTGCGTCCTAAGCGTTCGTAAGCATTCTGGACGACTTTTTCAGCAGCAATTTGGAAGTCATAATCGATCGTCGTTTGAATTCGCATTCCACCTTTGCGGACTGTTTCTTTACCAAACCGTTGATTGAGTTCTTCGATCGCCGCATCGGTAATATAGGGTAGTTTGCTAGTCTGCCAAGTTTTAATTTTACCGAGCTTGAGCTTATATTCTTTCGCTTTTTTCGCTTCGGCGGGAGTGATCCAATTGAGATCTACCATCCGAGTCAAGACTTGTTCTTGACGCTTTTTGGCAGCTTTAAAGTTAGAAAACGGACTGTATTTTTCGGGGGCGGCGATCGCACCTGCCATCATTGCCCCTTCGGCTAAATTGAGTTCGGAAGCATGTTTGTTAAAATAACTTTGGGCGGCAGTTTCGACCCCATAATTATTATGTCCCCAATAAACTTGATTGAGGTACATTTCTAAAATTTCGTCTTTGCGGAAAATTTGTTCGAGTCGGATTGACAGGACTGCTTCGGCTAACTTTCTACTAAATTGTCGTTTTTGAGATAAGAATAAGTTCTTAATCAACTGCATGGTGATCGTCGAACCACCTTCGCTGACTCCGCCCCGCTTGAAGTTGGCATTCAGCGCGCGTCCTACCCCGGTTAGGTTGACACCTTGATGGTAATAAAACCTGTCATCTTCGATCGCTAGCAGCGCGCGTTTCATATTCGGCGAAATCCGATTGAGCGGGACGACTTCGCGGTTGGCTTCATCGTGCAGGCTGGCGAGTTGTACGCCTTTAACATCATAAATATAAGTCGTCTCTGTCGGCGCGTAGCTGCGTAATACGCGCACGTCTGGCAAGTTGCGGAAGCTAATTGCCAGCCCCACCAATCCACCCGCGACGATCGAACTAGCTAACATGGTGACACCTAAGATGGTACCACCAGCAATTTGACCGACACCACCCAAAAACTTCCGCTCGGTTGGTTTACGCTCGGTTGGTTCGGGTCTTTTTTTGGGGTTCTGTTTCTTTATGGCTCTAGAAGACACTAGGATCTTTCTCTCAAATTAGGGACAATCAAGGCAAAGTTGACGATGGGGAGCGATCGATATGAGTGCGATTGTAAACTATAAGTTGTCCGTACAGGTGAATTAGTACCTGGAAATATGAATAATGGTATGAAAACAGCTCAGTTTCGGTAACAACTATATTAAGCTTAACTGGCGACTATTTTGACTCGACCGATTTTCATTCGTATATATGAGCGTGAATGTATCCGTGCCAGCTTCAGATTCGATCGATTGGTTACTTCGGGGAGTGACGGAAATTTTTCCCCACCAGCCCAATTCTACCGATCCGACTGAAAATCTTGCCCAGCGACTGGCGCAGACGGATCGACCATTGCGTGTCAAACTGGGAATCGATCCGACTGGCGTAGATATCCACCTTGGACATAGTATTCCCCTGCGGAAGCTCAGATCTTTCCAAGATGCCGGACATACGGCTGTATTAATTATCGGCGATTTTACCGCCCGCATTGGCGATCCGACTGGTAAATCGGAAGTCCGCCCGCAATTAACACCAGCGCAAGTAGCTAATAATGCTCAAGCTTACCTCGATCGGGTGCGCCCGATTCTAGATTTTGATACTCCCGGACGGCTGGAAGTCCGCTACAATTCCGAATGGCTATCCGCGCTCGATTTAGGCGAAACACTGTCACTACTCGCGACGATGACTGTCGGACAGATGCTTGCTAAAGAAGGTTTTGCCAATCGCTACAAGCAAGAAACCCCAATCTTTTTACACGAATTTCTCTACCCGCTAATGCAGGGTTACGACTCGGTAGCTGTCAAAGCCGATGTCGAACTTGGCGGTACGGATCAAAAGTTCAATTTAGTCGTCGGACGTGACTTACAACGCCATTTCGGACACGCGCCCCAATTTGGCTTATTGATGCCAATTTTATTGGGTACCGATGGAGTCCAAAAAATGTCTAAATCCCTAAATAATTATGTAGGCTTGGGGGAAGACGCGCTGAGTATGTACTCTAAGCTAGAGAAAACGCCCGATAACACCATCAAAGATTACTTTACACTTCTAACTGACTTACAGCTCGATCGACTGCCAGAACACCCCAGAGAGGCGCAGAAACTCCTCGCCCTACAGGTAGTCACCCAGTACCACGGGCAAGAACGCGCCATCCAAGCTCAATCCGATGCGATCGCCCTAATTACCAAACCCGGTCAAAATGCAGGTGGCGATAGTATTCCCGAATTCTCACTAGCTGATGTCGCTTTCCCCTCCAAAATCTTCCAACTCTTGGCTGCTAGCGGTTTATGCTCTGGGAGCAACGATGCCAAACGTCAAATTCAGGGTGGTGCAGTCAAATTAGACGGTTCGCCGATTTCCGATATCGAAGTCACTTACGATGATGCTGCCGCTCTAGTCGGCAGAGTATTGCAAGTCGGTAAAAAACGCTTTAAGAAGTTAGTAAATTAGTCTCAATATCTAACTTTTGAGGAGTGTCGATCGTGAATTTTTCCCGCCCACCGATCTGCAAATACCCCTTTATAGACATCATCCCAAGCTGACGTTAGGTTCGATTGACTTAATAAATGTCGAGATCTGGGCTTGTATCCTAAATTTCGATTCTCTAGGAAGTGATATTTTGACTCGGCTTGCCGAAAATCTCTCAAAGGATTGTGACGAAAAGGATAGATTTTAATCTTACTAGTATTGACTCGATAAGTTCTGGTCATCGCCTTCTTAAATCTTTATCGATCGATCGTGGTAACTTGAAATCGGCTACTTACACATTTCCATCCAACCACGTTAACAAATCTCCCATCTGGGTGAAATCTAACAGAGCATCGCCTAATTCCTCCAATCGATCCAGAGGTAACGCCTTGACTCGCGCTTCCACCTCGATTGACAAATTCCCGACTCGTCGCTTCAATTGACGAAGTATAAGTTGAAGTTCGCCATCCAATCGCGCTCGATTCATCTCGGATTTATAGAGAGTATCGATATCCTGCATCGTCTTCATAAAATCTTCCTCTTCTGGTGTTAAACCTGTTGCAGACTTCTCACTCAAGTATTTGAAGTGCTTGATACACACTTCTAAGATATCATTTCGTTCTCGTCTTGTCGGTGGTAGTTCGCTAATATTCGCAAACGCTTGAGTCAGAATCTTATCTTTACCCAATCCCCTCAGCCACAATGTTTCGGGTGTTTCTGGCAATTCTCTAATTACCACTACGCCCATCCGCAATCCCTCGGCTAGTCGATAAACCCCCGCACCCAATTCGGTGTCGATTACGCCAGTAAATGATTGGAGGATTTTTTTACTACACCCCGTTACCAGTATCCAAGTAAACGGTTTTTGCTCTTCGCTAAATGTCTCGTTGCGTTTCTTGAATTCCTTCTCTTCGCCACTGGTATATAAATCGGATCTGGTGACGCATCTAATTACATGGCTGGGCTTGAGATACCCACTATAATGTTCGACAACTATGGTGGAATGCACTCTCATCAAGTCGTCGAATAATCCCAAGTCTTCGGTTATCCAGGCTGGACTTTCAAGATTACTGACAAATAAGAGATCTATTTCTAAGTTTTCATCGCTTCTGACTCGAACGTTAACATTTACAGTTCCTTTGGTTTGATAAAGCGCGGTTGTATAAGCTTTGGAGAAGTCATCATCTTGGTATGGACTCATCGGGTTTAATGTGGCTTTGCTGTATCTAATATAATCCAATTTTGAGAAGTGTCGATCGCATTTTTTCCCGACCCACTTATCTGAACATATCCCTTTAGGGACATCCTCGTTTGATGAAGTCAGGTGCTTTCAAGATCGGACAAACTAGTATTAGTAAAGAAATTTTTGTATGGATACGTCAATTGAAGAGCGTTTAAAGGTAGTAGAAGCTGCTATAGCCGAACTAAAACAGCAAAATGCTCATCCAGAACCAAACTGGATCGAGCAGATTACTGGTTCATTTAAAGACGATCCAATTTTTGATGAAGTTTTAGCCTATGGTCGAGAATTTCGCGGTGCAGATCGTCCTCAGCTACAATCAAAGTGTTAGAATTAAGGATAATCTTAGATTGTGATTTCAAAAGTATGAACGTTTCACAAATTGAAAGCATCGTCAAATATATAACTAATGCTCAGGGAGAAAAGACGGAAGCTATTATCCCGATCGATCTTTGGCACAATCTACTAAAAAAGCTTCCCTCAATAGACGATGAATCGACAGAGAGTGGATTAGATCTAGTAGATGAGCATGAACCAAAATCTCAGATACTAGCCGATCTACAAGCATCTATTCGAGCGGTTAAGGCTGGAGAAGTTTATCCAGTATCCCAGCTTTGGGATAAATTGGATGATTAGATTATGACAGAAGTTTTAATTACGCTACCATTCAAACGTCGTTTTAAAGACCTATCGAAACGTTATCTAAAAATCCAAGCGGATATTCAACCAATAGTAGACGATCTGCAATCTGGAAAGATTGTTGGCGACCAAATAACTGGAACTAATTTTACGGTATTTAAAGTCAGAGCTAAAAACAGTGACATCCCTACAGGCAAAAGTGGCGGTTATCGGGTTATTTATCAGTTAATATCACCTGAATGTATTTATCTGCTGTTGATTTACGCTAAATCAGACAGAGGGGATATTACCGTAGCAGAAATTGAAGATGCTATCGAGCAAACTTAATAGATATCGATCGAATCTGTATTCGCTTTATTTAGTTATTGTCCAACCTTGAATATATTGCTGTAATTCTGGAAAGAATGAATGAAAATCTTGTTCGAGATCGATCGATTCCCGTTCGAGTATTGGCATCGCATCAACCAGCTTAATTCTGTCACCCATTCTAGCTCTAATCCGATAATCGATTCTATCTAGAGCATTTTCTACACCAGATAACTGTTGATAACTGCTTAACCAATCGCCATCCACCATGTACTCGATTATTTGTCTAGCCGATGGTGGAATCTCGCCTGAATATTTTTGAAATGATTCATATATCTCTGCCGTAAAATTAGCGAAAACAGTATCAGAATAGATATCCCAATTCTTTGCTAGTAAATGGTCGTAATAAACATCAATTAATATTCCGGCAAATTTACTATACTCTTTATCGATCCTTTTTTTACTGATTTTGACAATTGGATGACTATCTGTGAATTTATCAATTGCGTAATGTCTACTGACTCCTCGCCTTAAATTATAATTGAGTACATCTAGATCTTTACCTTTCACCAAATCGCCTAATAAGTTACCTAAGCGATTCTCAACATTTTGTTCTGACAGTAAGATGTGAGCAAGCCAATTCATGAAATTATCGATCGTTATTATTTGCCGCAATCAATGTTTTTTTGAGAGCCATCGTTCGTCAAATTGTTTCATAAATTGTTGAGGATTGTGAGAGTATTCATAATACTCAACTACTTCTTGAATAAATTCCCACAATGAGTCATACCATTTTTCGATGTTGCCATCACGATCGATATTGTAAATTTCAGGATCGTCATTCAGTCCATCAGCAAAAAAGCCTAGACTAGGATCTCCTGAGAATTGAGAGGCAAACACAAAGAAATTTTCTGGATGTTTTATAGGCTCATGAAATTCAAAAAAGTGCTTACCGAGGTCGTCATCAAAAGACTCCATAAATGCAGACCAGCGTAAAAAAGATCCGTCATAATGTCCCATGACTCGCAGAAATTTTTTATATTCTTGTGGCAATTTCACATCATGAGATATTTCTAGATTGATAATCTCTTTTTCTGTACATGGCATGAATTCATCCCTGGTTGATTCACCACTAGCAATCAATCTTTCAATGAGTGTTTCAAGATCATCTTGCTTCTTGTAAATCTCTACTAAATTAGCCTTATATGGTGCCAATAATGCTAGTATACTTTCGTCACCTGTGAGATCGAAGCAAGAATTACCCCAAGCATCTCGAATACATGGATCGGCTCCATAATTTAGTAGCAACTCTATAATAGATTTATATCTCATTCCTACAGCGACTTGAAGAACTGTAGTTCCAGACCTATTTCTTTGATTGGGATCTCCGCCTGCTTTTAAAAGCATCTCTACAATTTGTCTGGATATTTCTACAATCTCTGAATAACCAGATTGTTCTTTATCTCGAAATATTTCGGTCAAAGCCCATTGCATCATTGTATTAAAGCCAGAGCCACTCAAATAATTTACATCAACGCCACAATCTATCAGATAACGAACTACTTCAACATGTTTCCTTTGAATGGCAGAATCTAACGGAACACGTCCCGAACTATCCATGATGTCTACTCTTGCACCTTTTTCGACTAAGAATAGAGCAATTTCTTCGGTAGAAGCTTCTAAGATAGCTGTTGTTTTATTTACGATAGATTTAGCATTAACATCAGCTCCATTTGCTACTAAAAATTTGACACATTCTAGACTTCCACTCTGTGCAGCATAATGAAGGGGCTTAGTACCATGCCAACCATTTGCTTGAACCAAACTTCGATCGATAGAAATTAGATTTTTTAGTTTAGTCAGATCGCCAAATCTTGCGGCTCCATGAATTTTGCCATCTCTCATTCCATTTTGGTCAATCATATTTATCTTGTTTTTGATGAACTAAATCTGGCTAGAGTTGCATTTTCTGAGCATCTATTCTTATTCTTCCCCTATATCGACATCTAACTCCACGTCTACATTCAATTCCTCATCCAAAATCTGAGATTCAACCGCCACAACTTGACGATTCTCTTGCAGAGAGTCTCCGCCAACGAACACTGGAAATTTCGTAGTCGGATCGACATCGCGCTTGTACAGGGGACTATCCTCGCCGCGACAGGGATAACCATCTAAAACTCGCATACCGCGCAACAATTCATCCGACTGAAGGTCGCGAATTAAGCCGCCATCAGCAGTTCTGACATTTTATTTTTTAGCTCGGATGATGTCACCAACGGCTTGTAAACCTCTCCCTCATAAGGCTTCCAGAAATAACCTGTCGCGAAATTGCGGAGTGCTGACGGAGAACCTAGCAATTGCCAAATATACCGATCGACCACAATTCCAGGTAGACTAGCTACTGTCCCATCGTCAATCAGTTCGCTGTAGGTTCTAAATTCATCAACTTCTACACCAACAATCCCATATCGAAAAGCTGGAGCCGATCTCAGTCTCTGATAAAGTAATATGCCTAGCTCTGTCATCAAATAAGCACTTTCTGGCGCGTCAATACCAATTTGGCTCAGTCCACTCGGACAAACTCGACACCACCAATTTCCTTCTAGATCTGCAAATACATCCGCTTGACATGGAGATTCGATTCCATTATCGATCGTCCAAGTTATATTTCTAAAGTGTTCGGCAAATTGCTCTGCCTGGGATTGTTCCGTGCCACATTCTGCCGAGAGACTAAAAACCCATGCCATCAGTTTGCTCCTAATTAAACTAGTTCCCAGGCATCACTAGTACTAGCCAGTGCTGCTTCATATTGCGTTAATAGCATTGTAACCTTTGGCATGATGCTAACGTGGGTAGTACTGTCTCGGACAGCCTCTAAATCCCCCGTGATTTTATCACTATCGATTTGCCACAGCGGATCGCGTCCGATGCCTCCAAATGCTGGCGGTTTGCGAAAATCTGGCAGAGCATCGATAGAGAGGGATACAGACATTCCCTTGGTATTTCTAACCGCTACCTCAACCATTTCTCGTTCGGTATCGTGGTTTGAAGCTGGCTGTAAATAACCGCATTCATCAATAGAATCTTTTGGTACTAAATCCACATCAATATCGATATTTGGTCTAATACCCAAACATCGAGCATGACGACCAATTTTGGGTTTGCCGTTATCTGCCATCATCCCTCGATAATAGAGCTTAGTCATTCTACGGCGATCTCAACTATTCGGACAGCATATCATCAACTTCGTTGTCAGAGCATCACCTTAACCAATTCAATCGTTCAACTCATCTTCATCTAGATCTAAATCTATTTCCTCCAGCATTGGCTCCACCTCCAATTCGTCATCCAAAATCTGAGATTCAACTGCTACAACTTGACGAACAAATACCGGACATTTTGCCGTCGGATCGACATCGCGCTTATACAATGGACTCTCTTCCCCACGACAGAGATAACCATCGAAAAATTCACAGACAGCGCAACAATCCATCCCGCTCAAAATCGCGGCATCAACTGTAAAAGATTTATGGCTGGCGGGTTTGAGCATCAAGCCGCCTTTCGTCCATTTTGCCGATAATAATCCCGTTGCGGCTAAATGTTGCCAGCGGGGATCTTCGAGTACGCTATCGGCGATTCGCAGCCATGCACCATCGAATTCGGCTTCGATTTCGATGTCAAATTCTTGTCCCGCATCGACTCTGGCGACTTGGGCTTTGGAGAGGTGTTCGGGTGCTTGTCCGAAGGTGATGGTATCGCCGACTTCGGGGATGTGAATCCAATATTTATCACGCAAATCGCCAGCGCGAGAGAGTTCGTGGAGGGCGGATTTGGAGCCGTGGATCAGGATGAGGTGTTGGGGGTTGACGCGATGGATGACTTGGGTAATCCCAACTCGATCGGCATGAGCTGATAAATTGAAGCGTTGAATTTTGGCTTTGACGGTGAGGGGGGTACCATCGAGTTCGATTTCAGCTCCTGGCTCTAGGCTTTGTAATAAGCGTCCTGGCGATTCTTCGTCGGTGTAGCCAGAGATGAAAATAGCCGCATTTTCCCGTTCTAATAAGATTTTAGCGTAGCCGATGCTGGCTCCACCTGTCAACATGCCGGAACTGGCGATAATGACTGAGGGATGGGCGATCGCGAGGGGACGTTCTTTGGGCAATCCGATCGAGATGATCCGTGGTGAGGATTTCTCGCTGAAGAAGGGGGACTGGGTTTTGGCGAAGTTTTGGACGGATGCGGGGAGTAGTTCTAATTGGGTTTGGAATAAGTCGGTGACTTCGCGAACTAAGCCATCGACGTAAACGGGGACATTGATGCTGTGGAATAAGGCACTGGTGCGGATGGCGAGGATAATTTCCTGAGCGCGTCCGAGGGCAAATGCGGGTATTAATACGTTATACCAATTTAAATGATATTGACGACAGATAGAGCATCTAAAATAAATGGATATCCAGTAATACCAGCAATAATGTCAGGA
>NZ_JANPLS010000228.1:0-5567 GCF_031422475.1 Chamaesiphon sp. VAR_48_metabat_403 | reverse complement strand
TAAGACTGCACCACCACTCATGCCTGGTAGTGTACTGTTGCTATAAACTAGAGAATAGCCTTGTTCTAAAACTTTATCGCTATTGGCGGAAACTTTGCCTTCCCTAAATACAAAGATGGACTCAGTAATCGCCCTACTCGTCCCTGGAAATCCGCTGACATAGAGATCCATCCCCGATTTGAGTAGGTTACAATTGCCGAGTTTGGCGGTGGGATATTTGGTTTTCGATTTGAATTTAACTACTGCTAGATCGATACTACCTGGCGATGAGCGGATCGAGCTGCTAACGATCTCGTACTGGCGATTGTCTGGGGTAGTAATTTTATAACTGGCTTTATTTTTCACTACATGAGCGGCAGTGAGGACGGTATAAATATCGCCTTGCTGTTGCAGGATGACTCCCGAACCGACACTATTAGGCTCGGTAATTAAGACGGTAATTGCTTTAGCTGTCTCACCAATCTCGACTGATGACTTAGCACTGGCGATCGTCTGGACGAGGGGAATTGTAGCAGCAATCCCAATTAGCCCCGCCCACAGTGAGATTTTGGATGACATGAAAATATAATGATGTTGCGATGAGATTAATCTTAGCCTACAACTTCTCGAAATCTAATTCCGCACTCGATTTTCGTTGTGTAAAGGCATGGGTAAAACGCCAACTAATCTGCTTTTGATTGTCGTCACGATCGGTTTTTAAAAAGCAATGGCACCGAACTGGCGAGATTGCGTCCTCAATTTAGCGGCTGAGTTAAAAAAGCATACTCGGTCACGATCCGATTTCCCAATACATGTTCTTGAATGATGCGTTCGATGACTGCTGGAGTAGCAGAATGATACCAAACACCATCGGGATAAACAACCACGATCGGGCCGTGATGACAAACGCGCAAACAGTTGGCTTTAGTCCGAAATACGCATCCCGGCTGTGCGTCGGGAACATCTAGCTTTAATTCTTTGAGTCGGCGTTTGAGATAATCCCACGATGCTAGGCTATCGGCTTTATCGCAACATAAGGGTTTGGTTTGGTCGGCACAAATCAGGATATGTCTAGAAATGCGATCGAGTCCTAATTGCGCGATCGATTTAGCAAACATCTCGGTATCTGGCAAGTTATCATCCATATTGATGGGAGCGGGGAGCGGGGAGTGTGAGGGGTCTCTAGCCATTTAGGTAGGGGCAATTCATGAATTGCCCCTACCTAAATTCCGATTTCTTACCCCGCCTAAGGAGCGGCTGGTGCGGGTGCAGTTGCTGGAGCGGTTACTGGTGCAGTCGCGGGTGCTGTCGCAGCAACAGTAGTTAGTTCTAGACGATAAGTACCAGTTGTCGCACCTGGAGGTGAGACGATTTCGATTCGATACTCTCCAGATAGTGGGAGATTGCCCTGCCAGTTGACCGTATTTTTAGCATAGACATCGACATTTGCCTGATTGGGAGCGAGGATATTCATCGTTGCGCCTGGCGGATTACCACTGAGTGATGCCTTGAGTTGTTGCCCTGCCTGAAGAGTCAGACTAAAGACTGTCGATTGGTTGGCATTGAGCGTCCCTTCTTTAATTAGGGGCTTACCCACTTCTAGGCTCAAAGCTTCCGCAGCCGCAGCGACAGGTAAGGGTGCTGGGGTAGCCGCTGGAATGGATGCGATTGGCGCTGTAGTGGCAATCGGGTCTGGTGTCTGAGGAATGGTGGCGGCTGGATCTGTCGGTAAGCCAGTTGTCGGCGCAGGGGGTAATGTTTTAGTACCGCTAGGCGATGTGGTCATCGATCGACTGATAATAAAGATTGGGAGTACCAAAAAGATTAGTGCGGCTACGGCAGAACCTAAGGCGATTCCCCACGGGGTACTCAAAATCCCGCGCAGCGGATTTTGGGGTCGGAGCGGCTGAAGCTTGCGGACGGGAGTTGTCGAGCGTTTGACTCGCGATAGCGGCACCGATTGACGATTGTTTGGAGATCCGGATCGATCGTTTGCGGCGGTAATCCGACTACCCGCAGTGGGTGGGACGAATGTGCCTGCGGGAAAATCGGTGGAAATGGCGGTGGGGCCGACAAAATCTGAGACGGAGCGGAGAGCTTGCGCGACCTCATTTGCTGACTGGTAGCGGCTATTGGGTACCCTACTGAGCATTTTATTGAGAATTTTGGAAAACCACGGCGACAAGGTGGGTACCCATTGATGCCATTTCCAGGTCATGGTACTTTTGTCAATCAGACTTTCGGGTTTGCGTCCGGTCATCATGACTACTACGGTGACGGCTAAGGCATATAAATCGCTGTTGGCGTAAGCTTCGCCAGTTTGCAGTTGTTCGCCTGGAGCGTATCCGGCTTTGCCGACGGTGGTGCCTTGATGGATTTGGGTGGAGACTTCGAGTTGGGTAACTCCGGCTTTAACAACGCCAAAATCAATCAGAACTGGCAACTTATCGCGATCGCGAAAAATAATATTATCGGGAGAAATATCGCGATGAATGATGCCCATCGCGTGAATATGCGACAATACTGGTAGCATATTCTTGAGAAATTCTACGGCTTCGAGTTCGGTAAATGTCGTACTATTTTTTAAGCGATCGCTCAGAGTTCTGGCAACGGTTTTCCCCTCTGCGTACTCTTGCACCAAAAAGAGCCGTTTCTGCTCTTCAAAGTTGGCGCGAAATTTAGGAATTTGGGGATGGTTGATTTGATACA
The DNA here is from genome assembly GCF_031422475.1 of Chamaesiphon sp. VAR_48_metabat_403. NCBI lineage: Bacteria > Bacillati > Cyanobacteriota > Cyanophyceae > Gomontiellales > Chamaesiphonaceae > Chamaesiphon > Chamaesiphon sp. VAR_48_metabat_403. The sequence goes on along the minus strand of NZ_JANPLS010000228.1, from coordinate 2,879 downwards.
ATACTTGAGCTTCGCGTTGAAATAACTCCTTAGACTTCTTGAGAGCGTCGCGACCGCGATCGTTAGGGCTGAATTCTTTCAGTACGCACATCTCATCAAAACAGCCCGTGTCTTGAGATAAGTAGGTACGACCAAACCCCCCCTGACCTAATACTTTGGTCACGCGGTAACGCTGTTGAAGCAATGTTCCCAATGGAATTGGTGGGTGCATAACCAGAACTTACGCCTAGAACTAAGGAGGATATGGAAGGTTGACTAAAAGATGTTTAGTCAAGATCGATCGAAATTTATGGAGATCGATCTGCATCGGCACAACCGATGAATCGATGGTTGGCTAGTATCTTTAAAATCGACGATTGTACTCATTCGATTATAGATAATTTAAATCTCTAACTGTTCTTATCATACCCTCGCAGCAGTCGGAATCGTTCATCTGTGCTGAATAAACTTACCATGAAGATTTTGCTTGTAGATGATGAACCCGCTCTGACAGAACCATTGAGCCGACTATTGACTAGGGAAGGATATACGATTGATGTCGCTACTGACGGGCGAGTTGGCTATACTTTAGCTAGTGGTGGCAACTATGATTTGCTAATTTTAGACTGGATGTTACCGCAGTTAACTGGGTTGCAGATTTGCCAGCATTTACGCGATCGGGGCGACCTGACTCCAGTATTATTTTTAACAGCTAAAGATACGCTCGACGATCGGGTCATCGGACTCGATGCGGGTGCTGATGACTATTTGGTCAAACCGTTTGAGTTGCGAGAATTACTAGCGCGGGTGCGCGCACTGCTCCGGCGGGTACAGACGGTAGATCCCACCCCTACTCAATCTAAACTCCAAGTGGACGATTTAGAATTAGATCCTGACAATCAGCTTGCCTATGTGCGGGGACGGAGTATCGAGCTGTCGGAAAAAGAAACTCAGTTATTGGCATATTTAATGCAGCATTCGGGGCAAGTTATGACTCACAGTCAAATTCAAGCACATCTGTGGGGGGAACATACTGCACCTAGCAGTAATGTTTTGGCTGCATTGGTGCGACTGCTCCGCCGGAAGATTGAGGTGGAGGGTTCGCCAGAATTGATTCAGACTGTTTATGGTAAGGGTTATCGGATTGGGGTTAGGCTTTAGGGGATAGGTTTTAGGTTTTAGATTGGAGTAACCCCACTTATGGTAACTATTGGTATTAAGCGTAGCGGTAAACGATAGATACTTGTGGTTTGCGGGTATTATTTGTGGGGGCAGAACCCGGATCTGGGGGTTCCGACCCCCAGACCCCCCGTTGAGAGGCGGAACGCCGCCCCTCAAACTCCCCTGCGTAAGGGTTGGTTAGTTAGAATCGGGGTGGGTGTTGCTACATTCCAAGGATGGCTTCGATGCGAGGTTTGTCAAGCTGTAATATTCAACACCACTAAATTTCTTACTCCTTACTCCCATCTCCCATCTCCCACCTCCCCCATCCCCGCTCTAACATGATAATTACCGCAACTTGGCTGCACGATTATTTAGAACTAGCATCGAATCCTCCGGTGACGATTGTTGATTGTCGATTTGCGTTGGGCGATGCGGATTTGGGTAGAAAACAGTATGAAACCGCTCATCTTCCTGGGGCGCACTATCTGGACTTAAATCGGGATTTATCGAGTCTAGCGGGGGTACATGGCGGGAGACATCCTTTACCGGACGATCGCGTCTTGGGGGGCAAATTAGCGGCAATGGGAATCGATCGCGATACGCTGGTAGTTGCTTATGATGACTCGCGGTTTGGGTTTGCCGCACGGTTGTGGTGGTTGTTGCGCTACTACGGACACGATCGCGTCGCGCTGCTCGATGGTGGTTATACTAATTGGGTTAAGGCTGGTTATGCTGTGAATGAGGAGCTGCCAGTAGTGGCGGCTGTCGGTAATTTTCAGCCTCAAATTCAGTCGGGTGCGATCGTGGATATTGACAAAGTTCGATCGATCCAAAATTCTCCCGCCCACGTCCTCATCGACTCCCGCGAACCCGATCGCTATTTGGGCAATACCGAACCGATCGATCGCGTCGCCGGACATATCCCCAGTGCCGTCAATTATCCCTGGCAAGGCGTGTCTACCCCTGAAGGATTCGTTTTACCAATCGAGGCACAACGGCAACGCTGGGCGGCAATTTCGCCGGATCTAGCACCAATTGTCTATTGCGGTTCGGGGGTGACTGCTTGTATCAATTTATTATCTTTAGAGCTAGCCGGAATCCCTGGTGGTAAGTTATATCCGGGGAGTTGGAGCGATTGGATTTCTTATTAGCGGGGAGCGGGGGGACGGGGGGACGAGCAGAGAACAGGATGCTTGCGTCTAAATTCACTATCAACTATCCATTAAAGCTTAAAACCTAACACCTAATACCTAAAACCCGATCGACTGTCCCAATGGCTGATAATATCTTGATGTCGATCGATGGGTGCTAAAACTAATGGTTAAGATTGCTAATTTGCGTCGGTTTGTGATGTGTGGTTTGTTGGGACTGATTCTGACTGGGGTGGTAAGTTGTCTTCAGTCGCCTAGTGCCAAAACACCACAGTTAGAATTTTGGACGATGCAACTTCAGCCCAAGTTTAACGAGTATTTTAAGGATGCGATCGGTAAATTTGAAACTACCAATCCGGGGATTAAAGTTCACTGGGTTGATATTCCTTGGGGCGCGATGCAGGGCAAAATTCAAGCCGCGATGGGTGCGAAAACGGCCCCCGATGTGGTCAATCTCAATCCTGACTTTGCCATTCAACTAGCTGCTAAAAATGCCTGGTTGGATCTAGATCCCGTGCTCACGAAAGGTGAGAGTAAGGAGTATCTGCCCAGCATTTGGCAAGCTGGCACCCTCAACGGCAAAGC
>NZ_JANPLS010000227.1:0-2333 GCF_031422475.1 Chamaesiphon sp. VAR_48_metabat_403 | reverse complement strand
ACGCAGAATAGATCCTGGCTGTCTGGGTATAAATCTCAAATCTACAATTCTCAGAACGCGCCAGTCTAATTCTATTTAACCCAAATTCAGAGAATTAACAGGCACATCATCCCAAGATGCTACCGTGCGAAGTCTGGCAATCCAACCCAGTTGGATTTGTTCGGGGGTAAGATTTTGCTGAAAAGATTCATGACAATCCCTGGCTAACTCTTCATTGCCAGAAGCAATGCAAGCATACATCAACCCACCCGGATCTAATTGTTCGTTTACCCAAATTGTTAGCATTAGCTTCGATTCCTGCGATATCGTATCGATCGAATTTTAATCAATTTCAGATGCAGTCGCAATCTGGGCTAGTTGCTCGGCACTCATTCGGCAAGTTTTCCAATCTGGCAATACCGTCGCCCCAAACCGCTGATAAAAGTCGATCGCATTTTGATTCCAGTCCAATACAGACCATTCTAGCCGCCCACAACCGCGATCGCGCGCAATTTTGGCTACCGCAGTCATTAACGCTTTTCCCACCCCTTGACGGCGATATTCGGGCAGCACGAACACATCTTCGAGGTGGAGTCCCGGCTGGGTGAGAAAGGTAGAGTAGGTCGGGAAAAATAGCGCAAAGCCGATCGTCGAGTCACCTAATTCCGCTACAATTGCTTCAGCTACAGGTCGATCGCCAAATAAATGCGATCGTAATAACTCAGTATTTCCAGTCACTTTATCTGTAAGCTGCTCGTAATCAGCTAATCCCAAAATCAGCTCAAAAATTTTATCGACATCTTTTTCTACAGCGGGACGAATGACTAGCATGATAATTTAGTGGGTGGTGGTATCTATGAAATTATTAATCGATCGCATTAAATCGCCAATCGGCACGATCTGTATCGTCTCAGATGGCAAGCATTTGTGCTCGCTAGATTTTGCTGACTACGAATCGCGGATGATGAAACTATTACACCAGCGATATCACTCCATCGAACCGATCGCAACTATCGATCCACAAGGATTTAGCAGTAAGATATCTGCTTATCTAGAGGGAGATTATACAAGTCTAAAAGATATTCCAGTTAAGGCTGGCGGTAGCGACTTTCAGCAGTTGGTTTGGCAAGGTTTACAGACGATCCCAGTAGGTACTACAGTATCTTATGGAGAACTGGCAACAAAATTAGGCAAACCCACGGCAGCTAGAGCGGTAGGGATGGCAAATTCACTCAATCCGATCGCGATCGTAATACCTTGTCATCGAGTCATCGGAGCTAAAGCAAAACTCACTGGCTATGCAGGTGGATTGGAGCGCAAACAATGGTTGCTCGAACATGAAGGAGTACCGATTCGATCTTCGAGAGTTTAATATCTCTGCTTAGTTGCCGCGCTGGTTTACTCGAAAGCGATACCACGATAAACTTGCTCGATCGGGAAACTTAGATTGATACTTCTGAGTTCAACAATATCACCAGCACGATATTGAGTAATAACCCATTCTCCTAGATCGTTTTTCCGATAAAGGTCAACAGATATTGACTTAGCACTAACCAGAACATATTCTTTTAAAACCGGATTACGGCGATATCGATAAAACTTTTCACTGCGGTCGTAAGCCTCGGTACTATCTGACAAAACTTCAACTATTAAGCATGGGTAAGATATATATTGAATATTAGTTTTATCTCGTTCGTCACAAGTCACACTAGTATCTGGGTAACTATAATCTGTAGTTTCTAAAATGTTAATCCTGACATCAGAATTACCAGTTATACAAGGACTATCATCTAAATGACTATCTAACATCGCAGTAATCTTAATACTGATTCGACCACGATTGATAGTCCCACCACTCATCGCATAAACTTGACCGTCAATCAACTCATGTCGCTCTAATTGTTGTTCCTCCCAAACAAAATATTCTTCGGGGGTGAATCGTAGAAAATTATCTTTTACAGCAATCATTGAATTTAGTCCTCAAAGTTATTAGATCTACTTACTCCCTTCCCGCCAGAAGAATATAGATCTCACCACGAGTCAGTTACTCATCAAGATATCTATTTTTGAACCGCAGAGGCGCAAAGAGCGCAGAGAATAAAGAATAGAGTCAATCTATAGCCTTAGAGCGGGAAGGGAGTAGTTATCGTGCTATTTATTTTCCGCTGTGTGCCTTTTTGTCGATCGCATAGATGCACCAGCGAAAAATGCCGCGCTAAATTACTGGATATGTCAAGAAAATCAATTTACTAAACCTCCCATCCTTGTTTTTCGATTAACTCGATCGATAGGTCGTTAATAGCCGCTAAATTAGGATGACGGGGTAAACTAGAACTGTCGTAAGCGCGATCGAG
>NZ_JANPLS010000226.1:0-5259 GCF_031422475.1 Chamaesiphon sp. VAR_48_metabat_403 | reverse complement strand
ATTCTGACAGTCAAAGATAAAATTCTCGATCGAGATGAATACTCCCCTATCGACGTGCCAATTTCGACCGAAAATTTAGAAGATAGCAATTCTTTAGAAACAGCAGAACCATCAGAATCTGCCATTGTCGATCGACAAAATTCGATCGTAAAAGAAGAGTCAAACACAATTGGAGCTGAATTAACTCTAGCCCAACAAGAAATAATCTCAGATTATTATCATAAACCTAGAGAGTTTGCTGCCAAATACCAAGTTAAGATTGCGAATATCACTAAAAATTCAATTAATTCTAATCGAGGAAATGAAGAGAAAATAGTCGTACTAGAAGAAACCAATCGAGGAAATTATTGGATATTTATTTTTGGTGACTGTACTTATTTGGTACCAGTAGAAGATAAATATATCAATCAACATAGTTATACTTCTACTAGTACAATTTTTGCAGGGCATAACTATACCCCTGATTATCATAAGATTCAAGTATTCAAACCAGCGATCGTATCGATCGAACCTAATACCAACCCTCAAACATGGCGACTGCAAGAACAGGGGGAGTTGGTATTCTTATAAATAATCTTTGCTCGATACTTGCTGCTTGTTTATTATTTACCAGTACTTCAAGGTTTGAGAAATCATGGATCTTCCATTATCAGACATATTCATTGTAATAATGTTTGGTCTTTCACTTGACCACACAATATCATATATTTTAGAACCATCTACACACTTGTAAATAATTTCTTTGGAGAGCTTTATTTCATCACAAGCATCGACATCGATAGAAACATCGGTACTCCTTTCGGAAATTTTTAGTCTAGTTTTTCCACTATCACTAGTGATTTTGACGACTTTGAGATCGTTAACAAATGGCTTCTGCAACGGACTTTCATTTTTTGAAGATTGCCCGAAAATAGTGGATAAAACATTATGGATGTGAGACCCAGCAAATATATGAAAAAACAAGTATGATAATGCAAATGCAGGAATATAAAAGACAATATGTATTTTCATAGATTGTATCGTCCTTGCTGAGGATAAATGTTTGAATACCACAAATATATCCTTTGATGCTTCAGTTGCACTCAGCCAATTATCTCAAGATGAAGTATGTCATTTAATACTATCGAAATGACTCAATCCAAACGTCTGCGGTAAGATCGACGTATCTAGAAGCTCCAGATTGAGAGGTAATCGCCCATGACTGCTATTATCCCCACCTCACCACCTGTTATTATCGATCGATACTCATCCGCCACCTGGGAGGATTATCTTCACCGTGTTGAAAATCCTCAGAGTGAATTAGAACGAGTCTTTTTCCATGATAGAGTAATGTGGATTGAGGATATTGGGAATGAAGGTATCAACCATGCAAGATCGAGTAAACTCTTTACAATGATTTTGGGTAACTGGTTTATTAACAAAGGAAAGAGTAAATTTGATTTATTGGGTGGTTGTGGAATAGAGAAATCACCATGCCAAGCTGCTGCCCCAGATGAGATCTTATATATTGATGATAACTTTCCTCAAGATCGATCGGGTGAATCGCGTCGAATCGATCTGAATGAGTGGCGCATACCCGATTTAGTAATCGAGATTGCCGACAACACTTTAGGCAGCGATTTGGATGAAAAGAAACAACTATATTTGATATTAGAAGTTCCTGAATATTGGGTAGTCGATGTGCGCGGAAAACGGGTACTGGCTTTTCGATTAGTAGATGGTAAATATCAGGAATGTATCGAATCTGTTGCGTTGGCAGGATTGCCGATCGAGTTATTAGATCGCACACTAGAACGGATGGATGATGATAATGGTAATGTTGCCATGTGGTTTGCCAATCAAATTCAAAATTTGCCAGCAAGCTCGAATGACTGACGATCTCTAAAATGATGCCCCCAGCAAAACATGGTGGTAGCAGATATCTAATCCCAAGGGGCAGGACGTTCTAACAACGCTGTCAATTGCAGGGGATCTGGTTCCGCTTCTAGTTGGCGTTCAAATGCCTCAAATGTGGCATCGTCAACTAAAAAGAATTTGCGATCGTCGTTAGACGACGCGCCAGCTTCGAGTAAAAAGCTAGTTGCCTCACCATAAGCAGCATCGAGGATAAATTCCGTCCGACTCTTACCCTGAATCGCCGCTGCCCGATCGATCGCCTCTTTTTGGGCATCTCCCACTCGCAGGTTAATCGTACCGCTGCGTCGCGCTGGTTGTTTGGTTTTGTTGGTAGTCATGATTTTTATTAATTTAACATTGAAGTCCCAATCGGCTTGCTAGCAGGATTGGCAGAGTGCGCCTTGTGCTTATAACCGCTAGCATTGGTTCAAATTTGGGCATTATAGAGTTAGATCGATAATTGATTTGACTATGACAGAAGTTCGTACCGTCGCCAGACAGATTCAACAATTAGAAATTTATCTAAATAATCTTGTCTCTGCGCTCACTCGTGGAGAGCTTCCCGTCAATCTCCAACCTGTCACCCAAATTTTCGATAATGCGATCGCATCTATTTCGCCAGTTCTGAATTTATCCCCAGATCGATTCATCGAATTATATAACGATCTGCCGCATTTATTTACAGCTTATGCGATCGATGTTACTCTCAGCGAAGATAGCTTCATTCGTCAAAATGGCGACATTATATTTTATCGCTTTGCACGGGGAAATTATTGGATTATCCCCACCCAATCGCTAGGCGATAAATGCTGGTTGGTACCCAATCCCCTCAAAGGTGGATCGTTCGATCGAATGCCCTCTTTAGCTGCTAGTTTCGATCGAGATCTTAGTTCTCATTCTAATAATAATTGTCTTTTAGTCGCACCCGCGTTAGTTCAACTTCTACCAGTTGTCGAACCACTAACTTGGAAATTAATCGAGCGTGGCAAATTAACCAATACTCAAAATCAAGCATCCGCAGCTCCAGCTAGCATCATTGAGAGTTTAGTAGAAAAATTCGTCAAATTAAACGATCGAACCTTACAGCTCGAAAAAGGATCGATAACAGCAGATCGGATCGAAGTTATAACTAATAAGCAAGAACAATTGCAGTCTATTAGTGCTAAAATCATCGAACAGTTAGCAACAAAACAGCAAGAGATAGAAGTCCTTAAATCTCAACTAGCAGGGTCGAACGATCGAACTACACGGCAAGATCGAGAGATAGCTGCATTGAAAATTCAGATCGGTTCGATCGATACTCAGCAAAGTTCTAGTCCCGGATCTGCGATCGAATCAAAGGAAATTACGTCTTTAAAAATCGATTTAGAAAAGCTCAAAGCTGAGTGTCAACAGCGGCAAAACCAGCAAAACAAAAGCAATCGAGAGCTAGCAGACAATCTGAAGACGATCGTCGCTCAAGAAATTGCCAAGCTTCAGCGATCGATCCCGCCAGAGATAGAAACTATCGAAGCTGAGATTGTTATTCGCGAACCAGAAATACCTGTTAAAAGCTTACCAATCGATCCTAGTGCTAATAGTCAACTATCGCCTTTTGCTAGACTTTACAATAGTGGCAAAGTAGAATTTTTGCGATCTTATATGGTTTCTACTGCAAGTTTAATCAAAAACAACTCCCAAAAGATCGAACTAGTAGAAGATAATATCGGACTGTATTGGATTGTGCCATTCAATAGCACGACTCATTATCTAGTTCCCAAGATCGATTTCCCCGATGATACTCGATATTTGGAGGGATTAAGTTTACTTTTCGATGGTAAGAACGATAGTACCAAATTCATGTTGTTTAAACCAGCAATTGTGACTATTACTAAAGCAAATATGCCCAAGCAGTGGAAGCTAGAACAAAAAGGTTATCTCTAGTAATTCTGAATCATCTCTAAGTTTGCTAGCGATCGTGAGTATTTAGCCGATTTTTCTGCGAGTTTGGCACGATCGCGGGGAATACTACGAAAAAGATAAGTCTCAGATTGTAAAAGTGTCATACTGTAACTTAGTAGGCATTGAGACTGGCACATTAGATTTTGTTGTCATGCATATTCCTGTCGAAATTCTCGCTCGCGTTCGCACTCTGTACGATCGCGGGTTAAACCTGCAAGCATATCAAGTCGCGATTTCCCACGCGCCGTTATCAGATTGGCAAGGTACCGAGGCGCGGATCTTGGCAGGAAGGATGGCGATGCAGTTGGGCGGGCAAAGATTGGGCTATGCATACCATTTACGGGCGGGGCGAGGCGATCGCACTTCACTCGCGGCGACGTATTATTATGCGCGGACGCTGTTGAGTCGGAAGGGGTTGCTGGTAGCTTGGGAGTTCGTGCGATCGAGATCGGAATTTCCAGATGCGACACCGCCGGAATCGGCAGAATGGGCGTGTTTTCGCGGGCAATTATTATCGCATTTTCGCGACTTTGATGCGGCGGGCGAATCGATCGAACGGGCGATTGCCCTCGATCCTCAAAATTACTGGCTATACGTGACTCAGGCTTGGATTTTAGAGGAACAGGATCTCTATTCAGCCGCTCAGGCGATGGCGGAGCAGGCTCTAGAGTTGAAGCCTTACGATACTGCGGCGACTTTGACGATCGCGCGGATGTTAACTTTACTAGAGCGGGATGATGCCGCGCTGGCTCTATTGCAGGAGACGCTTACCAAAACTGAAAGTGGAGCGATCGCGCATACTCTAGCCCAGTTGCAGACTGAATTAGGCGATTATGTAGGGGCGCAGCAGAGTTACGCGCGGTATGCGGAGCGGATGCCGTTACTCGAACCGGGTGGGCAACAGTGGTTGCTCTCCAGACAGGCGGATTTGGCTTATTATTTGGGCGATTTTGCGGCTACCAGTCAGTTAGCGGCGCAGGTGGAGAGTGCTTTTTATCAAAAGATTGCCGAGCGGCTGCGGGCGCAGCCCCTAGTCGGCAAGCGGGTACTGTTACCCGTCGGGTTCGTGCGCCAACATCGGGCGACTTGCGCCCCAGCGACGCTGGCGACGCTGACGCGGTTTTGGGATAAACCGACGGATCATCTGGATATTGCGGCGGAAATTTGCTACGACGGGACGGCACCCGATCGCGAACGCCTGTGGGCGGAGCAAAATGGCTGGATCGCCCGTGAATTTACGGTGACTTGGGAGAGTGCTGTAGCGTTAATCGATCGGGGCATCCCGTTTACCCTGACTACTACCGAGCCGACGAGCGCGCATTTACAAGCCGTCATCGGCTACGACAGCTATCTTCAGCAGTTACTAATTCGCGATCCTTACGATCGCCAGATTGGGGAAGCCTGGGGACCAGAATTTCTCGC
>NZ_JANPLS010000225.1:0-15223 GCF_031422475.1 Chamaesiphon sp. VAR_48_metabat_403 | reverse complement strand
GTCATGGCGAGAGTAGTACCTAAAAACAGCTTTTTAATTTTCATGACATAAGTGGTAGGTAATTTAGCAGAATTAGCGTTCATAGTTGTCAACTCCGTTAGGTTAAGTGAATGTAAATATCTAACTCAGAAGGAAGGAATCATCTTCTCAAATCGTATACCCAGTAGGCAGTAATGAGTTCGATCGTGTCGCCACATGTATAGTTATTAGCAATAATTCGCAGCCCGCGTAATTTATCGATAAATCTGGCGTAGGGAGTATGAATTAGACTGCGATCTAATAGCGTCCAAGTTTGGGCTTGGGAAAAGTATTGAAATTTGCCGTAAGCGATCGCGATGCGGATCGCGTCCCAATTTATCGCCCGTTGTTGAAGCCTTCTGCTAAAATGATTATGGTCTTTTGCTGAATGATAAATATCAACTTTGGGGAGGCTATCGATGATATCATCGCGACTAATTAATTGACTGAGTTGGGTTTTAAATTTCATGATTTAGTTACCTTTGTTGTCTCTACTTACTTATCGCGATCGATATTCGCGATCTTACAATTTTCGATCGAGTATCAGTTTAGGGTTAGGTGTCCGGCTGGGATATTTTGTTGCAAACATCCCAGCGGATATGAGAGCTAGCGATTAATGCCCCATTTGTTTGCCATGTTCCTTGTCATAAAAGGGATCGATTGCTGGGGTACTTGGCGTTGGAGAGGGTTCGGGTGCAGTCTGGCGATTGCGATCGATCTCATTTTGCCGTTCTATCATTTCCTGGCTCGTGTCAACTTGTTGTTCGGTTTTTTCGTCGCAACCAACCATTACGATTGAAACTAGGATGAGAGCTAATAACGGGATAACTGAGTTTATCGGGTTGTTCGAGTGTCGATTTTTCATTTGGTAACTCACCTTGTGTATGTTTTTTCTGCCTAATTAACGATTGCTATCGCTGGTTGTTGTGGTAAATTTCGCTCTTGTTAATACGATATGTTGTCCAACCGAACGAGTCCATTGCAAGTGGATTGAAAGTGGATTGAATTTATTTTCAATTTCGATCGCCGAAAAAAGGTAGTATTCTGATTGTGAACATCTGAGGATCGAAGCAAAAATGACCAACTCACCTTCCGCAAGCACTTCAAACTCCGATTACCCGTCTCTGAAGATTCTTTCTCCCGATCTGGAAGAATCTACAGTCTGTTTAAAATCTTTGATTCAGCAAGGTGACAATCGACAGCGGATTACGGTCGGTCGGAATGAAGATAACGATCTTGTTTTAGCCGATCGACATAAAATGGTTTCACGATGGCAGTTTACGCTCGAATACGGCAATGGACGATGGTGGATTGCCGATGAAGACAGTGCAAATGGTACGTTTGTCCGTAAATATAATAGCAATTCGCAAATAGATGTCCGTATGGAGGAAGCAGTACCCCTCCGTAATGGTGATGAGATCCTGGTAGTGGGGAAGTGGACGGAATCAGATATACCCGTATACTGGCATTTGTGTTTTTCTGACTTAGATGAGACGATTCCGGTTAAAAAGATGCAACTTCCTGCCGATCTTGAATACAATTTCGATCGACAACAACTGTTTCAAGTTACGCGCCAAGAACGAGATGAAGTAAAACTTCGCAATCAAGAGCGATCTTTAATTCATCACATGGCTCTGAAAAATCTTGAGAACAACAATCAACCCATCTTATGTACTTACGATGAACTAATTGAGGCAATTTGGGGAAAACCAGTTGATGAGAATGAGCCAAAGCATACCAATGATGAGATAAATCATATAGGTTGGAGTATTCGCCAGAAAATAGAACCCAATTCAAGTGAGCCGAGATTTTTTAAGACAGTTAAAAGCAAAGGCTGTCTTTTTCAAGTAAATATATTCAGATCTAAACCTTGACGAAGAACAGGGGTTTAAATACCCCACCGTTTAGGTGGATTGTGTTTAGGATGGAGATTTAGACCCCACACTAAACACCCAATCCTCAATCCTCAGTCCTCAATCCTCAATTAATTTAAAATATATTCTAAGATCGAAAAGTGAGTCATGGCAAAATTTATCAACAGAATATTCTCGATCTGCTTCAGCTTTTCAATGGTAAGTGTGCCGACAATAATACAAGCAGATGCTTATAGCCGATCGACATTAGCCGATCTCTCTACTTATTCGTTTCAGATTGGACAAACTAAAATAGCCCAAGCTAATAATCCTGAAGCAGATAAGTTATTGCAAGAAGCAATACAGACTATTACATCAAGAAAAAAGGATGACTATCAGCAAGCATTAAAAAAACTTCAAAGAGCATTGACTTTGTATCAAGCAGCAAAAAACGAAAAGAGTGAATATGGTGTATTATTGATGATGAGTGCCCTTTATACAGAATTAGGGGATACTCAACAAGCTGCAAAATATAGAAATCAGGCTTTTGAAAAAGCTCCTAAAAACAATACTCCCCAATTAGTTCCATCAGGAGAACAAGGTAATAGTTTAGAAGCTGATACTTTAGTAATGGAAGCAGGCCGTTTGCTTATGCAAACGGGACAAAGAGCAGATCGCCAACCACAAGCACTTGACAAGTTAGAAAAAGCATTAAAGTTATATCAAGCAGTTAAAAACAAAGAAAAAGAAAAATCACTTTTAGCCTACATAGCTGAGATTTACAGAAGTTCGGGGGACACCAAAAAAGCCGAAGAATATAAAAATCGATCGAATTCAATAACTATTAAATACGTCAGAGATACTTCTGGCGATAAAATGAAAGTGATTTCTCCAATATTGTTGAATGCCAGAACATCCATACAGATCGGTGAGTATGAGCGGGCATTAGATTATATTAATCGGATCGATTCTATATCTAATGGCGATAAAAAGATCGATAATATTACTTTTTCACACAAGTCACTAATTTATTACAATTTAGGAGCATATCAAGAAGCATTAACTTCTGCAAACAAATTGACATCTATTGATGAAGACGAAGAAAATTTATTTCTCATCGGTAAAATTCATTATGAACTAGGTGCATATGAAAAAGCTCTGAATTATTACGATCGATTTAGGGCTGTAAAAGAGCGAAAAAATAAAGCCCAAGGAATTGTTCCTTGTTCTATGCTTGATAGAGTTCAAAGTGGCAGTCAAACTGGAACTAGTGAAACACTGAGAGAATATTATCAAAATGAATGCGATAAAGTCACTAAGAGTGAGGATTTCTCTTTAATTCCCTTGGGAGATGTATATAGAAAATTGGGGAATAATCAACAAGCACTGATTTATTATAAGCAAGCATTGGTTCTTTCTGAATCTCAAAAACAAATTACAGAAAATAATTCAACTCTTGATGGAGCAAGATTGGTGCAACTTTTCATAGACAACAAATCTTCCACAATCAAAAAAGCTGAGGGCTTAAATGGGATTGGCAAAATTTATAAAGAATTGGGGGATAATAAGCAATCGTTTAACAACCTTAGTCAAGCTCTTGCTATTTATCGATCGGCAAATAATAAAATAGCACAACCCGATATATTATTCGATTTAGCATTTATTTATCGTTCTGAAAGTAAACTGGACAAAGCTCTAACTGAAATCGATTCGGCAATTAAAATTATCGAAGGTCTTCGCACTAAAATAATTAGTCCCGATCTTCGCATTTCATACTTTGCCTCAGTTCAAAAATATTATCGTCTCAAAATAGATTTGTTAATGCAACTGCATCAACAGAAACCTAATACAGGTTATGATACTCGTGCGATCGAAGCTTCTGAAAGTGCCCGCGCTCGTGGACTGCTCGATCTCCTTATTGAAGCCAAAGCTGATATCAAGCAAGGTGTAGATCCACAACTTTTAGCACAAGAACGTGCTATTCAAAGTAAACTTGACGCAGCCGAAAAACGTCGCATTAGTATTCTTAACAAACAAGGAACTCTTCCCCCTGAATTCGAGCAGGAATATAATCGCCTAAATCAACAGTACGAACAAAATAAAGACCAAATTCGCCTGAAAAGTCCCCGCTATGCGGCAATTACTCAACCTAAGCCACTCAAATTCGCTCAAATTCAGCAACTTTTGGATGACAAGACTATACTCTTAGAATACTCGCTAGGCGAAAACCAAAGTTATCTATGGTTAGTGACTAAAAATAGGATCGATAGCTATCAACTACCCAAATCAGCAGAAATTAAAAATATAGTCGATAAATATCTCCCCATTCTCACGAGCAAAAGCGGATACACCACAGCTAAAATTCAAATCGAAAAAATCGCACCCCAACTGAAAGCAATTTTACCTGATGCGGTAGCTAATAAATTGACGAATAAACGGTTAGTTATTGTTGCAGATGGAGCATTACAGTATCTCCCCTTTGGCTCGTTACCAACTGGTGCAGACAATCAACCCTTATTACTCACCAATGAAGTCATCAACTTACCATCTGCTTCCACATTAGGGATTCTGCGAGAACAAAATCTCCGCAGCCAAGCAGCTAAAACTGTCGCAGTTTTTGCCGATCCGGTATTTGCTAGTGACGATGCTCGGCTCACTAATAAACCAGCAAAAACAACCGAACTATCAACAGAAACACGATCGTTACAGAGTGCGGCTAGGGAAAACGGCATCAAATTTAGTCGTCTTACTAACACTAAAAAAGAAGCTGAAACCATTCTCCAGTTATCTGGAGATCGGGGTAAATTAAATCTTGATTTTGACGCTAATCTGGTTAATGCTACCAACTCAGACTTAGTTAACTATCGCATCGTTCACTTCGCCACGCATGGAATAATGGATGGTATCGACCCAAAACGATCGGGTGTAGTGCTATCGTTATTTAACAAGCAAGGTCGAGCAGACAATGGTTATCTGCGATTGCCAAATATTTTCAACCTCAAATTAGATGCGGATTTAGTCGTGCTGAGTGCCTGTCAGACAGGCATCGGTAAAGAAATCCAGGGTGAAGGCTTAGTCGGGCTAACTCGCGGCTTTATGTATGCAGGTACGCCCCGCGTCGTAGTCAGCCTGTGGAATGTCGATGATGAAGCTACCTCGATTTTAATGGGTAATTTCTATACAGGTATCCTCAAACAAGGACTCACCCCCGCAGCAGCGTTAAGACAAGCACAACAAACCATGATGCGCGATCCAAAATACCAATCTCCCTACTACTGGGCAGCTTTTACCCTACAGGGCGAGTGGCAGTGATAGATGTTCAATCTGTTTTCCGTCTAGCTCCTATTTACTTTACAATCTTTCAGTAGCTAGATTACGTTAATCTTCATAAATCAAATTTACGAGGGATCGATTATGCATCGCAGTACATGGAGTCGATATTTATCAATCTTCTTATTAATTGTCCCCCTGACGATCGATCCCACACATGCGATTGCCGCACCTAGATTAATTACTCAGTCAAATGCAGAATTTGACAATTATATGAAACTTGGCTACACAGCCACCATCAAACGAGATTATCGTAATGCTTTAGTCTATTTCAAAAAAGCTCAGGTTATTAAACCCAATAATATCTATACCGATCGAGCAATTAGTAATGTTACTAATTATATCGAGATTAGTAACAACCGCAACGGACAAAATGATGCTACTTGGATTAGTCGCGGCACAGGCGCACCAATTCAACGTATATCTGGAGGAACTAGAGGACAAAGCTGTACGAGTAATAAAGCTTGCTTAACGTCTCTATTACCCGATCGAATCGACGGACAATTAACAACATTAGCAGATTATCCAGAAATCTTATTTTATGCCAGCAAAACTACCGCCCCACAAATGGAGTTTATATTGACAGATGAAGTTGAGCGAGAGATTTATTCACTAAATCTAGCTACTCCGAAAACTGATTCGATGATTAGAATCGATCTATCGAAACTTAAATCTGCTAATGGTACGGTTTTACCTCCGCTAAAAGTTGGTAGAAAATATACATGGAGTTTTACCATCCTCAATGAAACAGTCGATCGATCTAACAACCCGATTCTAGAAGGCAGTATTTTACGCCAAGAAGTAGATCCCAACTTAGCTGAGATGTTAACAAAAGCATCGCCAATCGACCGGATCTCTATTTATGCGGTTAATAATATCTGGTATGATTTCGTCTCTTCATTGTACCAACAGAAACTCGCACAGCCGACCGACCGAGAAATAGCAAGAAACTGGGATAACTTGCTCAAAGATATTAAATTAACTGTTGAGAAATAAACAAAGGTGAATCCACCATGCAAATAGCAAAGTATCGACAGATGATTGTCAAGTCAACAATCGCCAATAAATCTTTAATGATAACGAGCCTCTTTGTCTCAGCTTTAGTATTTGGGATAAGGTCTTTGGGAGTTTTAACGGATTGGGAACTCAGCCTTTACGATCGATTCGTACAATGGCAACCACCCGAATCTCCAGATCCACGGATACTAATTGTTGGTATTGAAGAAAAGGATATAACTTCTCTTGGTAAAAACGATCTCTTTCTGAGTAAATTAATTAATAAATTAGATGAATATCAGCCTCAATCGATCGGTTTAGATATTTATAGAGACATTCCGCAAGAACCTGGAAATATCGAGCTAACATCCGATCTTCAAGCTAACAACAAGATAGTTACCATCTGTGGAAATTCTGAGCCAGTTGGCATTGCACCACCGCCTAATGTACCAGAGAACCGGATCGGGTTTGCCGATCTAGCGATCGATGGTCATCAAATCGTTCGTCGAAATTTACTTTCTTTAACCCCTAATACTGATTCTAAATGTCGTGTGGGTCGATCTTTTGGACTAGTACTTGCCTTTAATTATCTCAGCGGCAAAGGGATTAAAATACCCGATCGATCTAATAGTAATAACGATCTCCAGATCGAATCGACTACTTTCAAGTCGATCGAAAACAACTTTGGTGGTTATCAAAATCTTGGTAAAAATGCTAATGGATATCAGATATTACTCAAATATCGCTTTCCTAAAGTTGCCGAACAGGTGACAATGAGCCAAGTACTCAATGGTGAATTAACACCCGATCTGGTAAAAAATCGGATTGTATTAATTGGCTATACAGCCGAGAGTAGCAAGGACTTTTTCTACACGCCTTATAGTATCGGCACAGCCCCAGAAACTATGCCCGGGGTATTCGTTCATGCTCAGGCGATTAGCCAGATTTTAAGCACAGTTCTAGATGGTCGCTCTCAGATTTGGGTATGGAATTCAGTCGTAGAGTTTATCTGGATTTTAGGATGGACAACTACCGCAGCTTTATTGTTTAGATTCATCAGTCGCCCGCTCTTTTTAATTGCATCAGTGGGTAGTTTAACAATCTCTGTACTTGGTTTCTGTTATGCTATCTTTATATTTTCTGCTGGTTGGCTACCCTTATTGCCGACCTTGTTGTCGATCGCCACGATCGCGGTTATTTCTAGCTCTTACAAATTATATCTTTATCTTTTAATTAAAAATCCCAAAATAATCATCAAAGAACCTGAAATTGATAAATTACTGTTAAAAGGAAGATATAAAATTATAATTGGGGAAAATAAATTAAGTACTGAAGAAAATGAGCTTCAAGAAGGAATTGCTAAGGGAGGATTTGGCATCGTCTATAAAGCTCACGATTTGCACATGCCAGGAAAACCTTTGTGTGCAGTCAAGAAACTGCATTCGCATTTCGATCCTACATTGTTAAAATTAGCTGAGGAGTTGTTCCTTCGCGAAGCTGAAACTCTATCTAAGCTAGATCACCCGCAAATTCCCAGACTACTAGCTAAATTTTGTGAAGGTGGCGAATTTTATCTAATCGAGCAGTTTATCAAAGGAGAAACTTTAAGAGATGTTTTAAACTCACAAGGACAGCAATCGGAAGATGTCGTTACAAGCTGGCTTATCGATGTACTGACAATTCTTAAATATATTCACAATACTAATCAAGATATCGATAATGCAGGTGTTATTCATAGAGATATCAACCCTAGAAATTTGATGTTACGAAAATCAGACCGAAAGTTAATTCTCATTGATTTTGGGGCTGTTAAAATTCTCGAAGGTTTTAATGAGATCACTATCGCTCATCAATCTCAACCTCAACCTGGTACGATAATCACCTCAAGGGGTTATTCTCCATCCGAACAGTTTCACGGTAATGCTTATCCTAGTAGCGACATATATTCGCTGGGAATAGTTGCAATTGAAGCATTAACAGGGATACATCCCGAAAATTTTAAGTATGATGATAATGGTCAGATAGCATGGCGGAATGATGCTAAAGTTCGAGAAGATTTAGCAGCAATTATAGACAAAATGGTTCAACCATTACCGATCGATCGATATCAGTCTGCTCAAGAGGCGATCGACTCATTATCTCTTATAAAAAATTAAAAGCCGAGTGGGTTCTATAAATATCGGTCAGAATAGAGGTATCACATTGCAGTTGCGATCGAGGATCTATGCTCGGACGAGTCCCAGTGAAGTTTGTATTACCGTTAGCTAGTTTAGCCTGTGGATTATGGCTGGCGATCGGTGCCTGTGCGTCCGATCGACAGGCTTCTTCTGCAATAAATACTCCCCCACAAGTTGCCCCGGTTAGCAAGCTTCCCGAAGCAAAATTGGCCCGATCGCAGGCATTTACACCGACCGATCTTAAATCTTTCAAAGTCGAAACCGTCACCGAAGGATTAGAGGTGCCGTGGTCGATTGAATTTTTGCCAGATCGATCTATTTTAGTTACCGAACGTCCCGGTCGATTGCGAATCATTCGCGGTGGTAAACTCGATCCCAAACCCATTGCGGGATTGCCGACAATTGCCGTACGCGGCGAGGGGGGACTGATGGATTTGGCATTGCATCCTCAGTTTAGCCGCAATAAATGGCTGTATTTGGCATACACGATCGAAGGTGCAGGCGGCTTGCTCCAAACGCGCGTCTCGCGGTTTCGCTTGACCGATACAGGATTGACCGAAAAACTCGATATTTTTCCAGGCGTACCCGGAACGGCGGCGGGGAATCATTTTGGCTCGCGGCTGGCATTCGGACGAGACGGTAAACTTTATATTACCTTGGGCGAGCGCGGCGAATCCAAACGCGCGCAAGATCTCAAAGATCTCAACGGTAAAACCTTGCGGCTCAACGATAATGGCACCATTCCCCCAGATAACCCCTATGTCAAACGCACTGATGCTCGTCCCGAAATTTTTTCATACGGACATCGCAACGCGCAGGGAATCGCCATTCAACCCAAAACTGGAGCGATATTTCAGACCGAACACGGCCCTTCTGGATATGATGGTCGTCAGGGTGGCGATGAGGTAAATGTGGTGGAAGCAGGAAAAAACTACGGTTGGCCGAATATCAGCTACAATCGACAAGCTCCAGGTCAGTTACCGCCGCTGTTGCTTTATCAAGATGCGATCGCACCCGCTGGCGCGACCTTTTATACTGGGAAGAGTTTCCCTCAATGGCAGGGTAATTTCTTTTTTGCAAATTTACGCGGTCGAGCGTTAATTCGCGTCGCACTCGATGGCATTAAAGTTATCGGTCAGGAAAAGTTATTGCCGCAAAAATACGGACGGCTGCGGGATGTTAAAGAAGGGCCAGATGGATTTTTATACATCACTACTTCTGACAATGATGGCTATGGTGATGGTCGCACGGGCGGCGATCGGATTATCCGTTTAGTTCCTAATTCTTAATCTACTCTGTTTCTAGTGTCGAATTAGATATTGAGGGTAATTAGTGGATAGTACAGCAACCGCCAAGGCGATTCGGACAGCACAACGATTGAAATCGTCGCTAGTGCTGCAAAGTCCGCCGACGCGGACTAATATTTCAAGTGTCTTAACCGCCTTGGCGATTGCTATAAATATCACAACATCACAAACAACAACGACAGGATTTGCACCTATATGACTGGGTATACTCCACAGCGTTTTGACAATTAAACTACGTTGTTAGTGCGACAGTAGACAGACTCGAACTGTCAACGCCTCCGTGAAAGGGAGATTTTTTCACCAATTAAACTATACTGCCACAAATAGATTTTAGCACAAGACAACAACAAATCGATTCTAGCAAAGGATAGCGATCGAATGGCTTATGTTTGGACGCTAAATCTGTCGGGATGAATGCCATGATTTACCCAGATAATCGCCTCCTCTGCACTCGTTATGTTAGGAGGTACGCGTAAGACATGAATATGTCCGGTAGATGGACAAGTCATTTTAAGTAATACCATCGGTTCATGAATATTTTCGCGTCTACGCCAATTGTAAAATTGCGCCATGCCATCGATTTTAAATAAGGTATATTCTCGCCAAGCATCGAGCTGTATTGCATCCAATTCCTGCCAAATTCGTTCATAACCGATCTGTTGAATTAATCTCCGCCGTAGTTCTGCATTTGTTTCATCTAGCAACCATTCCGCCTTCCATTCACTAAACTTAATCCAATATCGACGACGTAAATTTACTCCAAGCAATTGCACTATTTGTAGCTTAGGTAGTTTGCAAAGCATCGAGAGATCGGAGATCTGATTTTTAATTAAATTTAAAGTGGTTAAGTTATGCAGCAAGCTCATGCTATCTGGCAGCTCGGATAATTGATTGTTACTTAAATCGAGAGTGACTAGATTAGTTAATTTACCGATACTCTGCGGTAGTTTTATAATTTTATTGTGGGACAAATCTAAATGCATCAATTTAGTAAATCGACCGAACATCAGTGGTAGACAATCTAGAGCATTACGATTAATATTTAACTTAATTAATTCGCTCAATTCTGTCAAACTTTCAGGGATGACTGCTAACGAATTCCCACCCAGCGATAAGTGTGTTAACTTCTTCATTTCGCCGATACCTTCTGGCAATGAAGATAGAAAATTACTGCTGAGATAAAGATGGGTAAGGTTAGTTAAATTGTCAATACTGACAGGCAAGTAAGTTAATCGATTTCGCTGTAAACTTAGATGAGTTAGATTCTTTAAATTGCCGATACTGGCTGGTAAAGAAGCTAATTTATTTTCGCGTAAATCTAGATAAGTTAATTGAGTTAATTTGCCGATGTCGAATGGAAGAGAAGTTAATTTATTTCTGGCTAAATGAAGATGACAGTCTGGGGCTTTACGTAGCTCCTCTCTTAAATGTACGAACATTTTTTGGTCAATTTTGCCAATTAAACTAAGTGATTCAGGAGGTTTAGTAATGTTTTTATCTTGCTTATCTTCTGTCGGCGAAAACAACTCGTCTAGGTTATTAGGTAGTAAAATTAACGAATTTTGACTGAGATGCTTAAAATACTCAAGTTTTATTTGATATTCGACGATCGCACCATTGACAAATTGTAAAGCTGAGGGAAAAGACTTGAGATCGATCCAATATTGGCGCGGTAATTTTATCCCCCAAAATTTGACTATTTTTAATTTAGGTAAACTTTTCAGCACTGATAGATCCATTAACGGATTACCAGTAATATCTAGAGAGGTTAAATTAGTCAGCTTGCTAATACTTTGGGGCAGCACTACCATTTGATTGCCATTTAATAGCAACCCCGTTAAATTAGTCAGCTCGGTAATACTTTCGGGGAATACCGTCAGTCGATTGAGGCTCAAACTCAGATAGGTTAAATTCTGAAGATTGGCAATGCTGTCTGGTAAATTGCGAAGCTGATTTTTGTAGAGGCGCAGTTCGCGTAATTTAGTCAGATTGCCGATCGATTCTGGTAGAATAGTGAGGCGATTCTCGACCAGACGCAGGCTGACTAAATCTGTCAGATTGCCAATCGTTTCTGGTAGATTAGCTAGTTGGTGTTGATAGAGATCGAGATGGGTCGATCGATCTTGGATGGCTCGATCGAGTATTAATAATAATTCGGCTGGTTTCATTATTTAGATCTCCGGCGATCGGTTTTTAAAAAGCTGATAAATATCGGTCAGAATAGAGGTATAACATTGCAGTTACGATCGAGGATCTATGCTCGGAGTCGTTCCAGTGAAATGCCTATTGCCTTTAGCTAGTTTAGCCTGTGGATTATCGATCGCGATCGGTGCCTGTGCGCCCCAACAACAGGCTGCTGCGGTTGTAGATACCCCCGCTCCGATCGTACAGATCGGGCAGCTTCCCGAAGCGAAATTGGCGCGATCTCAGGCATTTACACCGACCGATCTTAAACCTTGGATTACCGCCGCTCCCCGCTCCTAACATGCCAAGCGAATCCCACTAAATTGCCAACGAGCTGAGGGTGGAAAAAAGTTGCGATAAGTAGGGCGAATATGGTTGGCGGAAGTCACGCAAGCACCGCCGCGTAAAACCATTTGATTGCACATGAATTTACCATTATATTCCCCGATCGCACCGTCGGCAATTTGGAAACCAGGGTAAGGTAAATAAGCACTTTGCGTCCACTCCCACACGTCGCCAAAAAATTGATAATGGGAACTATTGACAGGGGTGGGATGTAAAAAATCGCTGTCTAAAAAGTTACCAATTCGGGGCATATTTACAGTGGCAATTTCCCATTCGGCTTCGGTAGGCAGTCTTTTACATCGCCAAGTTGCATAGGCATCGGCTTCGTAAAAACTTACATGACAAACTGGTGCGTACATGTCTAATTGAGTAAGTCCGCCTAGCGTCATTACCCACCATTCACCGTCGATTTTTTCCCAATACAGGGGCGCGTGCCATTGCTGAGTTTGTACGGTTGCCCAGCCTTCAGCCAGCCAATATTTAGAGTCTTGATAACCACCTGCTGTCATAAATTCTAGGTATTCATGATTTGTCACCAATCGATCGGCTAATTGATAATCTTGGAGATAAACTTGATGGCGGGGGGATTCGTTATCGAAGGCAAATTCGTTACCTTGATGACCGATGCTATACAGTCCGCCAGGATATTTTAACCACTCAATTTTACGCTCGATATGTGTGGGATGCGGTGATAAATCGTGGCGATAGATGGGGTGAAGGGGATTGCTGGCGAGGATATGCTTGATATCCATTAGT
Organism: Chamaesiphon sp. VAR_48_metabat_403; assembly: GCF_031422475.1. Lineage (NCBI taxonomy): Bacteria > Bacillati > Cyanobacteriota > Cyanophyceae > Gomontiellales > Chamaesiphonaceae > Chamaesiphon > Chamaesiphon sp. VAR_48_metabat_403. The sequence continues at coordinate 2,257 of NZ_JANPLS010000225.1, read as the reverse complement.
AGTAATTCTTGATGTTGTTGCTCGTGGTGGAGTCCTAAATCGATGAGTGTGGCGAGTGCGGGATCTTGGCTGGTAGCTAATAATTCGTCGATGGCTCGATCGACATATTCCCGATACTGATAAACTTCGGCTACTGTCGGACGTGAGAGCATTCCGCGTTGGTGGCGGGGATGGCGCGCGCCAACGGCTTCGTAGTAGGAGTTGAATAGGTAGCCAAATTGGGGATGAAAGACGGTATAGTCTGGTAAATGTGGCAATAACAAGAAGGTTTCAAAGAACCAGGTAGTGTGCGCCAGATGCCATTTCGGCGGACTCACATCGGGCATACTTTGGATCGGATAATCTTCTATGGCTAATGGCTGACAAATTTGTTCGCTAATTTGCCGCACTTGTTGGTATCGATTTTTGAGGAGAGTTTGAGGATGATTAGATGTAATAGACAACATGAATATTTTGACAATAGAAGTATCGATGATTGGTGGAGATCGGGCGATCGAATCTAGTAAAATACTGGATTTAGAATATATCGAATTCAGATAAAGATCGCGAACGATTGCTAATTTGGAACATAGTACTCGCGATCGACTGTCAAGACTTCTGCTAATCTCGGTGTAAGCTATCTACCTTCAACTTAACGTATGCCTAGATTTAATTTTCTTTCCGATCGTATTTTTACACTGTTGGTATTGTTCTTGGTACCGATTGTCGCCACAATTTCGATTAATTTGCGATCGGTCGCAGCTCCACCTGAAGCAATCGCTCAAAGAATTACCTCTCCAGGTTTGACGCAACCGATACCCAGTCCGTCACCAACAACGCCAGTCCCCATTCCGACTACTACACCAACACCAACACCGAGTGAATCGCCGTTACCGATTCCAGTTCCAGCACCCAAGAATCCACTCCCTGGCGGTACGACGACACCCCCCGTTTCTACTCCCATCCCTACACCGACAACGACTCCAGTACCGACTTCTTTGCCGCCCCAAACGCCGACAAATCATACCAATAGGGTACTATTACCAACGGAGCGCGATCGGATTGCGGCATATTTACGCAGTCGCAATATTAGTAGTAATGCGAGTGTTAATGGGTTGGGCGATACTCGGTTTATTTTACACGACACCTCGGTTGTCATGGCTCCCAGCACATTAGAGCGCGAACGTCAACTCGGTCGCGGGCCGTTAGGCTTGGGGGTGAATGCCTTTTTACCGCGCGCGAATACGGCGGTGTTGGCTCGTCCCAATTTTTACGAGCCGCGCCGCCCGACGACGACGGAGTTTGAGAAAGCTAGCGATGTATTAGTCAAACCAGTGCGAGAACGGCTGTTGAGACAGGCGTGGCGGGCGGCGACAGGCGATGCCCGCAGTCAGGCTCTCGACACCGCACTTGCCAATCTGGGCTTGAGTGCGGGTGAAATAGCCTCAGAAAAAAAAGAAGCCACAGGCAAATTAGCAGCAGCCAGCGGGCGCATTTATACCACCGCCACCTGGTCGGTAGAAGCGATTTGCAGCCGTTATAATAGCGGCGATAAGTCTGTAGTCAATCCAGGGCAAGAAGCCAGCCTGAGCAGTGCCTGTGCGCCGCTGACTAACTATTTTAACGTCCGCAATACGCGCGTAAAATCGAGCGTCGCTACTGAAATCGTCCAAGTCGGTGCCCGTTCCGATCGCGGCAATCAGAATACCTGTAGTGCTAGCAATCCAAATATCGCCACGCTCCCCAATCCCCCCTACTCGGACAATCAGTATAATTCTACCCTCGGTGTCTATCTGCGATCGGCTCTAGCTGGGGGTAAATTTCCCCAACTCACCACTCACTTTCTGCTCGATACCTTCGATCCGGAGGGACACTGCGATCCGCGCTGTTTCAATCTCAATAAGCTCTACGGTTCGATCGCCTCTACGATGGGACACGCTCAGGGCAGTAGTTATGGCATTACCCCCAGCTACGGCACGCGATCGGGCACCAATAATATCTGGTGGGATAATCGGATCTGTCACGGTTCGGCACCTTAGGGAGCGGGGAGCGAGGAGCGGGGAGCGGGGAGCGGGGGGACTGGGAGACTGGGAGACTGGGAGTTGGGGCTGCTTACTTAACCCAAGTTGCTACCTATTTCTTGCCTGCTGAAGTCGCGGCTAATGATGCGAAGTCCGCCTTCGCGGACTGAATTATTAGTCCGCGAAGGCGGACTTTGCATTCCGAGCGGCGGTTTCTAACCGCTGGGGTTATAGGTAGCAACTTAGGTTACTTATTA
>NZ_JANPLS010000224.1:0-3224 GCF_031422475.1 Chamaesiphon sp. VAR_48_metabat_403 | reverse complement strand
CCTGTGCTTTTCTGTTGGTGATGGGTGCGCTGTTAGTGGTGAGGATCTGGGCGAGATCGATCGGTGAGCAAACGTAAAATCATGGGATACTATCACAAAGATAATGTACTTTTAGATGGTTTGATATATTGCCTTTTTTTAGGTGGGATGGTTCTATGTTTTTTGTTGCCGCGTTTACTGTTCAAAATGGAACCTACTGATTTTAGTTGTACTCGTTCAATCGAAGGAGTTGAATGTATGTTGATTCGTAAATCACAATTTCTTAAACCGACTGAAATCAAAATACATAATCCAGTGGTGGTTGATATAAACAATTGTCATAGAGAAGACATTTTTGGCAAACATTATTACGATCCTCATTGTTATGGTAGTAGTAGCGCAGAAATTAGATCGAAAGGTGTTTCATATAAAATAAAGATTTATGGTGGATCTGACAGTCATAAGGTTAATAGTATTGCCAGAGAGATAAATGAATTTTTGCTCTCATCAAATGCGTCTTCATTTCACAAGAGATTTTAAAGTCGAGGTTTTTATGGATGAGTTGCGTAGATCTACCCACCCCGCCCTTCGGGCACCCCTCCAAGGAGGGGATTTTCAAGCCATACATAATTCTAGAGATGTAGGTTGGGTTGAACGAATGTGAAACCCAACATCTACACAATTGATTGTTGAGTGTGTTGGGTTTCGAGGCTCAACCCAACCTACAAAATTATCTACTCTCTCCCATCACACAAAACCCATGACACCCACCAAACCCCGCGACGTACAAATCGCCCAAATCGCCCCCAACACCACCGTTCTTCGCTCTCGCACTTGGGAACGCCTCAAATTTGAAGTCGAATACGCCCGTCAAAAAGGCACCACCGCCAACTCCTATCTAATTGAAGGCGACTCCATCGCTCTGATCGATCCTCCTGGCGAATCTTTTACCGACATCTTCCTCGAAGAACTAGGCGAACATGCCTACTATCAACGGTTAAAATACATCATCCTCAGCCACATTAACCCCAACCGGATCGCTACTCTCAAACGCCTATTAGAAGCCGCTCCCTACGCCACGATTATCTGCTCCAAAGCAGGTGTAAATACCCTACGATCGGTACTTGCCAACCAATCCTTCGATCTCCCCTCCCCTCGCGAAGACGAAGCCAACGACTTGGGCATCGAATTTGGCACCAACCAAACCCTGAAAGTCCACGTAGTCAGGGATGAAGAAACCCTTGACTTGGGTAATGGACACGTCCTGCAATTCCGATTCGTCCCCACCCCCCGCCACCCCGACGCGCTCTGTACATTCGATCGAGCCACCGGGATTCTCTATACAGATAAACTCTTCGGCTCCCACGTTTGCGATGATGCTGTATTTGACGAACACTGGAAAACCCTCGCGGACGATCGCAAGTATTATTTCGATTGTCTCTACGCCGCCCAGGCTCCCCAGGTAGAAGCGATCCTCGCCAAACTAGCTCAACTACCTATTCGCATTTACGCACCCACTCACGGCTCGATCGTCCGCCATAGCCGCAGTGTTTTGACCCTCGATTATCAGAAATGGTGCGAACAACAGCAGAAAAAAGATCTCAGCGTCGCGCTCTTATATACATCCGCCTACGGCAATACCGCCACCCTCGCCAGAGCGATCGAAAAAGGGATAACTCAATCGGGTGTCCAAGTCAGATCGATCGATTGTGAATTTACTGAACCCGCAGAAGTCACCCGCGCCGTGCAAGCCTGTGATGGCTTCATCATCGGCTCTCCGACGATCGCTGGACATCCCCCCACCCAAATCCAAACCGCCCTCGGCATCGTCCTTTCTACCGCCAGCCAGACTAAAGTAGCGGGGGTATTTGGTTCCTACGGTTGGAGTGGGGAAGCAGTGGATCTAATTGCTGGCAAATTGCAAGATGTCGGCTATCCCCAAGGCTTTGAACCGATCCGCGTCAAGTTTTCACCCACGGAAGAGACGATCGAACAATGCGAAGCCGCAGGGGTAGAATTTGCCAAGGTATTGAATAAAGCTAAAAAAGTCCGCGCACCCAGACAGGTAAGTGTAGACGGACAAACCGATCGTACCGGACAAGCGATCGGGCGCGTAACTGGCTCCCTGTGCGTAATTACCGCTAATAATGGCGGTAAACCCGTCGGCTTGCTTTCCTCGCGAGTATCGCAAGCGGGATTCAGTCCACCAGCGATTACAATTGCGATCGCCAAAGACCGAGACTTAGAATGTTTAGCTAATCCTGGTGAAAAATTTGTGGTGAATATTCTCAAAGAAGGCAGAAATCTCCGCCGTCATTTTCTCAAACCACCCGCACCTGGAACAGATCGATTTACTGAGATAGAAACATCACTCGCCGACAATGGTTGTATCGTCCTTAATGAAGCTCTTTCTTATCTAGAATGCACCGTTAAAAATCGCTTAGATTGTGGCGATCGGTGGCTGCTTTATGCAGTAGTTGATAACGGCAAAGTATTGGAATTAAATAGTGTAACTGCGATCGATCGTCGTCAAGCAAGCAACCAATATTAAAACCGATAATTAATTATTAATATAAAACTGTAGGGGCATCCCCTGTTTTGTATTTTTTTATTCGGGGGTTTCCTCCGTTGGGTGCCCTATTGGTGCGGAGCCGATCTGTCGAGATATCCCCGTGCAGGGGTCATATTGATGTGGAAGATCAGATAGTAGTACAATAGAGTTGTTGAGTTTCTTAAATATATGTCAGAAGAAAGATTAGAACGCATCGAAAATCAACTCATTCAAACAGTGCAAAGCCTAACTGCAATGCAAGGTCAAATCGGTTAGATCGGTCAAGTCATCCAAGCTGTTACTGTGATGCAGCAAAATATGACCGTAATGCAGCAGAACATGACTGTGTTGCAACAGAATATGACTGCGATGCAGCAAAATATGATTGCGATGCAGAATCGGATGGATAGTATGGAGGGAAAGCTGCTGACGACAATGACGGGCGGGTTCAATTCCCTCCAAAACTATATCACCGATCTCGATACCGATCTGGCTCAGAATGAGCGTAAAACTGAAGATAATGCCAGAAATAATCGCAGGCTAAATTAACGACTGATGCGGTTAGAAAACCGTAACGATGATTTTTAGTTATTGAGGGATCGATCGACAATTACACTGATGTTGTAAAAGTAATGTATAAATAATGTCAATTCGGCGGGGTGGGACTTGTTGGCGTAGCCTCTCCGATAGGAGA
>NZ_JANPLS010000223.1:0-4875 GCF_031422475.1 Chamaesiphon sp. VAR_48_metabat_403 | reverse complement strand
GAATAAGTAGCGCAGGAATCGAGTGCAGATGTAGGGATATAATGATAACTTAGTTGTGGCGATCTCTGCTGTTGCAGCGGCTTCGCCAACGGCTATCGTGCATTAAAGCCGCTGAGGAGCAAATTGGCTCATTCTAGTGTCCGAACAGTTAGCGTTTAAGGTAAATATGGATCGATCTTCCACCCGCAAAAACTTTTTAGACATTTTAACCGATCCGACGACGATCGCCATTATAGGTTCGATCGCCCTACATGCCACCATTGGGGCAATATTACCCTTTCTGACCCAACCAGACAAAGCAGCTACAAAAGACGGCCCCACCATAGTCAAGGTCGTCCAACTTACTCCCAACGAGCTGCAACGCATCCCCCAAGCCCCCCAAACGCCTCAAGTCCCCACGCCGCAAGTTTCAGCTAAACCAACAGCCCCTACTCGACCAACCGCGACTGCTGCTAACACCAAATTCTCGACCGCGCCTCAAACCATTCCCTTTTCGCCACAGCGTCCTTCTGACGGCACGATTTTTAAACCACCCACCCCCACCAAAAAGCAAACAGCAGTTCCTCAAAAACAACCTGTCGCCCCAGATTTCGACCCCGAAAATGTTTTCAAACCAAAAAAAACGGCTACCAAACCATCGCCGCAAGTATCGCCACCTGTAAAAATTAAACCTGTAAAAAAGACAAAACCCTCTCCCACCCCAGATCTAGACACCGCCACCGATGACAATGGTGGCGACAATCCACCGATGGCAGACCCATCGCCCAACCCCAATAGTCAAGCGCAACAACCGCCAGCAACTCCAAAACCTACGCCTACGCCCACTCCTACCACCACTCCCACACCTCAGCCATCTGGTACTCCAACTGGTAATAATGGTGGCTTTTATGGAAAATATACCGACGCAGCTCTCAAGCAACTAAGCTCATACATGACAGAATATGGGGTTAAAGACCCTTATCCGTCAAAAACGATTGCACTCAATTATCCACAAGGAATGCTCTGCGAAAAAGAAAAACAAACTCCTTTTATCGTGCTAATGGCTGTTTTGGATAAAGTTCCTGAAAATCCAGATGAAGCTATTTTAGGTTCTATTAAGGCAGACGGCTTAAAAATCAAAACATTTACAGATCGAGATACCCCACAGCAACAAAAGTTAGGAGAAATTGCCACAAAATCGGCAATAGAGGCATTAAAGATAGCCGATAGCAGTCGTCCAGAAAAAGATAAAGGTAAACGAGTTATCTATCAATATCTCGTCAAGTTCGATCCGACAACTTGTAAAAAATAACCTAGACTTAGGTCGGAGATCTGGAATCAAAAATTTAGTTGGAGTTGGATATTAAAGAGCGAAATGATTCATCATGAGGATCGACTCGAATACACCGACACCAATTTACTAAATCGAGGTTGAATTTACGGGCGAGTTGTTGCAGTCTGTCGATCGAATCTTCCGTTGGAGATATATTAGCATCTTGACCGATCGCCATGACGCGGACTTTACTATTTGGTGCGATGCCATAGATACAAAAGTCGTCGTTTAAGGCAAATGAATAACCATCAGCAATCGGTGATTGCGATCCGTCGTAAGTTATCCCGGCGGATTTAGTAGTAATTTTTAATATACTGGCTAGATGGGTTAAAGTAATATTACCAACGATCGGAATTTCGGGTTTCGATCGCAAGTGCATTGCACTCCAGCCAGCTCCAACAGTGGCGGTTTCGTGAATTAGTCTAATTTTGGCAATCTCTTTATCGACTTTATCGGCGAGCTGATGAGAAATTAATTCAAATTGTCGCCAATCATCTTCAGCAAATGTTAATTCATGACCGGAAAGCGGGCGACTATCGACTTCTGGAATTACTTTAGAGATCGATGGTAAGCTATATAATACATTGTTAGGATCGATCGATTCGATTCGCCGAATCCATAAAATTAACATCTTTGATTTGGTATATTGAGCGCGAGTTTTCGGTCGAGCATTAAGAACTTGCCAATCTGCGCCACTAAGATCGATCGTGGTATCTCGCTCGAATGAATCTGGTAAATTCTGTGCTGGAATGTGGGTGAGTCCTAACGATTCACCAGTCAGCTCGTCAATAAATGTGACTTCGATATTTAAACTAAATGATGTCATAATCTACCAAGTATATCGAAATAAATATCGATTTTTTACGCGTCGCTCGATCGATTTATCGCTGACCGATCGATCTTTCTACTCTCGCGATTCACTTAACTGTGGCTTTGCTATTTTAACACATTAATTTTGTGAACGTTGCTATTATTATTGAGTTACGATTGACTCGTGCATGAGTAATTGCGATTATTTTCGATCCTGTCGATCGAGAGTATTATAAGCCCGTTCTTGCTTGGAGATCGCTTTATGATAGCTATCTAAATCACCTAAGTCGTGAAATAAATTAGCCGATCGATCGAAGTCAGCAATGGCACCTGTTTTATCTTTTAAGACCATTTTATTCAGACCGCGATTGTAGTAAGCTTTGGCATAATTAAGATCGATCGAGATTGCCAGATCGTAGTCTGAAATTGCGCCTAGATTATCGCCAATTTCACATTTAATATTACCTCGATTATAAATGGCTTTGAGATATGTTGGATCGATAGCAATCGCCCGATCGTAATCAGCAACTGCCGCAGCATTATTGCCTAAATCGTGATTGGTATTACCTCGTTGATAATATGCTTGGGCATAATTTGAATCGACTTCAATCGCCCGATCGAAGTCGATAATTGCCGCCGCTCGATCGTCCGATGCTAACTTTGCCAAACCCCGATTGTAGTAAGCTTTAGCATAATTGGCATCGTGTTTAATCGCCCAACTATAATCGGCAATTGCTGGTGAAATATTACCAGCTTTCATTCGAGCGCGACCGCGATTGTAATAAGCTTTGGCATAGTTATTATCGAGATTAATCGCCCGATTGTAATCAGCAATCGAGCCTGCTAAATCGCCAATTTGTCCTTTCGCCAAGCCGCGATTATTATAAGCTTGAGGATAGTTAGGATTGAGTTCGATCGCTCGATCGTAATCGATAATTGCGCCTGCTAAATCGCCCAAAGCATGTTTGTCTACGCCTTGACGGTTGTAATTTTTAACTTGCTGAAAATCGATACCAAATGGCTTACTATTCGCTTCAGTAATCGGAATATGACGATCGTTCATTACTGCCTTGTCTCCCTTGAAATTGGCTTGTCATACATTCTAATTATTGTAAGTATGGGGACAACCGAGATCTCTCGATCGCAAATATTATCATTTTGTCAGCCTTTAGCGATCGAATCTAGTAGTATCGGTATTCGATCGGACTGTTATTTAAAGATACTCCTGTTTGGCGATGCGATCGTTTCATCTTTTTGATTGAGTCAGGCATATTTATACCAAATTAAATTTGATAGACGATAGATTGGCTCCTCCCCTGCTTGGTGCGCTTAACCGTCGGGGAACCCGACGTTGGCGAAGCCACTCCGAAGGAGTTACGCGCATCCGCTTTATAAGGGGAGGTTGGGTGGGGTAAAGATCTGTAGCTTTCATCATTTAAATTGGTATTACTACGCTCGGTTGTCAATTCGATCGGGCGCGGTGGGTATCCTACGATCGTGCTACTTACCAAATTGGGTTTTATGGGAATTTTTATCTTCATCGTCGTATTAGGCGCAATCCTTGGATACCCCTCTTCTGTCACTCTGGGTGAGCTAAAATTGACGTGCAGTTGCAACGGCGTTACGATCTGCAGGACGGTGGTATTTAGTATTGGGTAATAGTGAATAGACATAGATTGATATTCGTCTTGTATATTATTTAACACTTGATTTAAAATCATTCAGTATAAAGTCTCAAATAAACATAGATCGTCATGAATCAAAGTCAAAATTATCTTAACGCTAGTTCTCAAGGTAAAAATCAGTGGTGGCGTTATTCGATTGGTATTTTACTAATTTTATTCTTTTATTTGATTCTGGGTTCGATCGCTGCACTGGTTATTTTTCTAATCAACGATCATATATCATCAATAGAACTTTCAGATTCAATATTGTTGACTAAAAAGTTCGAGGCATTCTTAAAAATACCTTCGACTTCAGCTTATGCAGTAGCCAATATGCCTTCATTATTTGGAGCGATCGGGTTATTAATTGCAGTTGTTTTTGTACATCAGCGAAAGTTTAATAGTCTAGTTAGAGCAGATCGAGTAATTAAATGGCGCAGGATATTTACTGGATTCTTAGTCTGGTGGTTAATCGGCTGTCTATTCGCTGGAATTGACTATTTACTCAACCCCAAAAATTACGTATTATCCTTTACTCAAGACTGGTTTTTCTGTCTACCACTTGCTTTGATACTAACTCCCCTTCAAACTTCTTTTGAAGAGCTATTTTTCAGAGGCTATTTAATGCAGGGAATGGCACTAATTCTCCGCAATCGAGTTGCACTAGCGATTATTAATGGCACATTATTTATGCTCCCGCATCTTGCGAACCCCGAATTACAGCGTGGCGGAATTATTGCACTTTACTACCTAATATTTGGCACGGCTCTCGCGGCTTTGGCTATTCGTGACAATGGCTTAGAGCTAGCTTTAGGCATTCATGCTGCCAATAATTTACAGCTATTGCTGTTTAATGCTAAAGATTCTGCTTTACCAATTCCTTCGATCTGGCAAGTACAAGTTCCTAATCCTCCAATAATCGATGTTATCTTATCTGCCTTAATGTTAGCAGCAGTCTACTACTTTTTCTTTGGTCGATCGAAAACATCAAAAAGCTCGTAAATGGTAGGTTGGTTTGAAGAATCAAGCCCAACATTTTTAGGGTGTTTCTATGTTCGTTGGGTTTCGCTGTCGCTCTACCCAACCTAC
>NZ_JANPLS010000222.1:0-46242 GCF_031422475.1 Chamaesiphon sp. VAR_48_metabat_403 | reverse complement strand
TCAAAAGAGGGTTTGAAAGAAAGTGGTTTGAAAAAATATAAAGAATTTGATTTTGAAGGTGCTATCGAAGACTTCGGAAAAGCCTTGGCGGTTGACAATAATGATATGGCAGTCCACTGGAATTTGTCGTGTTTGTATTCGCTATGCGAACAAAAAGAATTGGCTTTTTACCATTTGCAAAGAACCGTGGAGGTAGGTTTCAAAGATTATGAAAAAATAAAAACCCACGATGCTTTGGCTTTCTTGCGCGTACAACCCGAGTTTGAAGAGTTTGCCAGAGCTGGTTTAGCCTGGTTTGACTCATTGCGACCAGTTTCACGATCGACAATTTTGCGAAACTCATCGCCCTCGATTGTTTCTTTATCGATTAAAATCTCTGCCAAAATATCCATCAAACCCCGATGAGATTGGAGGATATCGAGTGCCTGCTGATGACAGTCTTTGACAATTTTACGGACTTCGCGATCGATTTGAGCGGCAATTGTTTCGGAATATTCTTGACGCTCTGTGTCCATTGCCACTAATCCGAGTTCGGACATGCCCATTTGAGCGACCATCCACCGCGCGATTTGGGTTAAGCTTTGGATGTCGCTACTCGCGCCAGAGTCAACTTCATCTTTACCGAAGACAATTTCTTCAGCAGCACGACCGCCAAGTTTGACTGTAATCATTGCCATGAGTTTGGCACGGCTTTCCAATCCATGTTCTTCGTTGGGCGTAGACCAAGTTAGACCGATAGCTCGACCGCGAGGTAAGACTGTCACTTTTTGCAGCGGGTCATGTTCTTTGAGTAGCGTAATCAGCAAGGCATGACCGACTTCGTGATAGGCAGTCATCCGCTTGAATTTACCATCCATTACCACCTTACCCTCCATTCCGGCCATTACTCGATCGATCGCATCATCCACTTCAGCGATAGTAATTGCTTCTTTGTGCCGACGAGCTGTAAAGATTGCCGCTTCGTTTAATAAGTTTGCCAAGTCAGCACCTGTAAACCCAGTCGTGCGGCGCGCAATGGCTTCTAAAGAGAGTTCTGGATCGACTTTTTTATCGCGAATATGAACTTGTAAAATTGCTAACCGCCCTTTGTAGTCGGGAGGATCGACTTGAACTTGCCGATCGAATCGTCCAGGACGTAAGAGGGCGGTATCGAGTACATCGGGGCGGTTGGTCGCCGCGATGATAATTACGCCGTTATTGCCCTCAAATCCGTCCATCTCGGTCAGGAGTTGGTTGAGGGTCTGTTCGCGCTCGTCGTTGCCGCCACCGATGCCTACGCCCCGCTGACGACCCACTGCGTCGATTTCATCGATGAAGATCAGGCAGGGTGCATTTTCTTTGGCTTTTTTGAATAAATCGCGAACGCGGGAAGCACCTACCCCAACGAACATTTCGACGAATTCCGAACCAGAGATACTAAAAAATGGTACGCCAGCTTCGCCTGCGATCGCTTTTGCCATCAAGGTTTTACCCGTTCCTGGCGATCCGACTAGCAGCACGCCTTTAGGAATTTTGGCACCGACGGAGGTAAACCGTTCGGGTTCTTGCAAGAATGTGACAACTTCTTGGAGTTCTTCTTTGGCTTCTTCAATTCCCGCCACATCATCGAACATTACCCCCGTTTTGGCTTGCATTTGGAAGCGCGCGCGAGATTTACCAAAATTCATCGCCTGTCCGCCAGCATTACCCGATCGGCGGATGATTGCCGATAAAATTGTAATTACGAAGACTAATAATAAAACGTTGCCCAACAGTCCGACGATCGCATTTTTATCAGCCGATTTCTGGACGCTAAATTCGACGTTTTTGTTATTGAGTTTGTTATACAGTTCGGCGTTATCGTCTAGCAACACCGCTTCTTTAATCCGCATTTTGCCCGGTGCGGTGGCATCGGCGACGGTGACTTTGGCAATTTTAGTGACCGGATCGAGTTCCAGTTTCGAGACTACACCCCGATCGACTTCCTTAAATAGTTCTCCGTAGGTAAGCGTGTTGGGATCGTTTTTCGCCAAAACTGGCGTACTCCAGGCAACTCCCAAGACGATCGGCAAGCCAGCCGCTAATCGCCACAATGACTTATAAAATCGCTTCGATTTGACCGGGGAACTATTTTCCATATATTTTTTTGTGTCCTTTATACCTGCACCCGACTATGGGTGTTTGTATTTACTTAGTGAATGCGCGAGCGACTTGCCATTGAGACGTGGATATCTTTTAGTGTAGCTTCAGTTTTAGTATTGCCATATTTGCCGAGGGAATTAACATTTTGGAGATTACCTGTGGCGATCGTCAGAGTATGTTAACATGCGATCTCGTTCCCGACCGATCTCCTGGCACAATTTTGACAAATTACAGACTTAAACTTTGGCTAGGGGCGATATTTGTTTGACATCGGTGTTGAGGTTGACAAAGTAAAGTTCGATATTGAGATCTGGATAGCGATCGCGGATTGCCCAATACGCGCGGCTGAGGTATTCTGTATGGGTGGTGAGTTCTAAGGCGGGGTTGTCGGTGAGGCTGGGGTCAATTTTGTACCGATAGGCATCACAGTCTTGATGGTCGAGAATCAACACTTTTTTAATCTGATGGAGTCGGTAAGAGATATCTAACTGATCCCAAAATGCGTCGGCATCATATTGATGGGGCAATCCACTCAGAGCCAATGAAGCCCCCGCCAGAGCCGTAAAATCATACTGTCCGCTCAAATTTTGGAGTGAGAGAAAATATCGTTCTGCTTCCAAAATTCGATAATCGGTACAACTGAGGACTAGAGCTTTAGGGACTTTTTTTTCGGCTCTAGCCGCCGCCGGAGCGATCGTAATAGCTGTAGTCAGCACTCCCACCCCAACCAGATGGCGTAGAAATTGACGACGATCGACCATAGATGATGCTACCCGATCGTGCTGAAGACACCGACAACTATCCCGCATGTTGATTTGCTCTATTTTAGAAAAAGTCACCTCGATTGTCCACTGGTCGTTGAAACGATGAAGCGATCGCTTCGTGCGGGTCGCTGTTGCTAGTGTTGCAGCGATTTAGTTGGTGGTGGACAGTTTTTATGTATATATTCTACCAAAACCTAGCCGCTGCGTGTATTGTATCCAGCAGGGTTATCCGCACCAGTCCAGCACGAGCGGTGACGATTTCGATCGGGCTTGCGGGGATTTGGAGCGAAGACACTATGGTACAATTATTAACATCTCACCTGAAGTTCGAGCGGTTCCGCATCGAGATCGCCTAGTTCGAGATCTCGCAATATTTACTATCTTTAATTCTTCAGTGTCAGTATCGGGCAATATCTAACGCTGGTTCCCTCCGCTTTTGGCGATCGAACTAGACGATTGTGTGCCTTAAATCCTATGTTTTCTCGCGAAATGATGCCCGCATCAACCCCCAAGTTGGACGATCTATTACTTACCGCCAAACTCGACTCATCTCAACTAGAGCGGATTACCGCTGAGCTGAATGCAATTTCGATGGCGATCGCCGCATTGGCTCCGCTCGATCGAGTCGAGCTACGGAAAATCGCCCAAGATTTACAAGTAGCAGCAATTGTCTCAGACTGGATCGATGACTGGCCGTTAGAGCGAGCTGGGTTGCCAGAACAGTATAACATTCAGCAAATTCGCGCATTAGTATTAATCGTCCATCATTTAGCCCAGCAGCATCAACCGTTAGTGCGGCGCAATATCGATGATTGGCAACAGACCATTCAAGCCGATCGCTTACCGTTACAATCTCCTCAATTAGCCGATTATATTGGTAATTTTATTACAATGTATCAAGATCGCAGCGGGGGAGCGGGCAATCTATCCTTTGAAGAACTGGCAGAAACCGCTTTAAACTTGACGCTCGGATTATTATTTTATGGTAGCCCCAATGGACATCAACGACTTTGGGGGGCATTATTACAAAGATCTCAATAAACCGTCGTTGCTTTACTCCCAATTTGAATTAACCCAGATCGATTATTCTTCAGCATCAACATGGAATCCAACCACTTGACGACTCGTACTTATACGGCCCCTACTTGTACTCTGATTGTTTCTAGCAAAGAAGTACGATCGGTTCGCACCCAAGCACAACAACCCCAGCCTGTTGATTTTATTTTGGAGTTGGAGCGATCGGATCTGGGAGAAATCGATCGGGTGACATTGCAGGGGCAACCGAGTCAACTAGATAGTCTTCAACAAACTCTCGATCGATACATCACCGCGCTCGTCGCCAAATTTCCACATCCGATCGCGCAGACTCACACTGAGACACCAGTAGATGCGATCCAGCTCGACGCAGCCGAAGTACCGCCTCAACCATTGCGAGATCCCCGCGTCGATAATGAGTCATCTTCCAGAGCGGGCATTCTCAAGAATTTACCAGGCTTGCGCGATAGCTTCCCGCCATTGCCCCCGCCAATCGCCGCTGATTCCCCATCCGATGGTGATGAAAAACCGAGTATCTCCCGACTGCTGGGTCGCTGGAACAAGCCCCAACAGCGACCGCAATCGGGATCGATCGACTCAACCTCAGCTACTGGCAAGGGCGCACGGGATAATGAATCTACCCCAGCAGGCGAATCCAAAGCCACCAAACCATATCTGACTGGAGTGGGCGAACGATCGCTAGAACATCAACTACATTTAGGCGATCTAGAAACACCAGCGTCCGGCAGCGTGTTGACCCTTTCCGCCATTCAATTATTCGATCTGGCAGCAGTATTAGATGAATACGCCACCGAACACGCTACCACAATCGATCGCCCTAATGTCCTGAGCCGCAATAGTGTTTACAATCGCGGCGATCGTGCCGCAGATATCGCCAGTGTCGAGTCATCCTCGCGGTTGCCAAATCTACCTGGAGTAACCGCACAACCATTAGAACGTCCCGCCTATTATCCCATTCGTGCGCCTCGCAAATCTTCCTCATTTATGTCGGGAATTCCGTGGGCGATCGCGGCAGCAGTAGCGGTCGGTTTGCCATTGTTATTGCTCGATCCCAACTCTAATCCAGTCAAAGATCTCGCCACTAAGCTCAATATTCCCAATTTGGCAGGTACTAAAAAAGCCACTACCGCCAAGACACCTAAAAATCCCGCCACTACAACCGAAATCAGTGCGCCGATTGCTGGTGCGACACCCACCCCGTGGCAAACGCAACCAGTCGAACCGCCGAAAACAACTGTCAAAGCAACAGATTCCACCAAAGTTCCCACCACTTCAGATCCCACTAAAATCGGCATTGCGGGTATTCCCGATGCCATTTTAACTCCTAGTGGGGCGGTATCGCCGACGATCGGCAGCACCACTGGTACGACGACAGTCGCACCCAACCCCCTCACCACCAATAAGCCGACAGCAACCGAGCCGACGGCAACTAAACCTGTCGCCGCAGCAACTACCAAACCCGCGACGACTACCAAACCCGCCGCAACTACTAAACCTGCGACGACAACGATCGGTCAATTGCCGATCGATGCAGATACTTCGGGCAAAGTGTCGATCTCCAAACAACCGATTTCCGTCCCCCCGGCTTTGTCATCCCCAGTTACCACCCCTACGACCCCCATTCCCTTCGATCGAGCGGGGATCGATGCATCTGGTAAGATCGATCCGGCAACTCGATCGCTAGCTGGCAAAAAAGCCGATCCCAAAATCGCTACCTCCTCTGTCACGACAAAACCCAAACCCAAAACTACCAAACCTAGTGTAGCGACATCGCCCAACAGCTCCGAGCCATTTACGCCAGTCCTCAAAAATCCCAACCTGATCGACCCCAATCAAAATAGCCCAGAACCAACCGAAACCAAGCAACCTGCTGCGACAACTACTACGGCACCCAACCAACCGTTACAGTCCAATGCTGGGGGCTTTGGTGGCGATCCGGTAGAGAATGCCTCCCTTCAGGAAACTAAACGTTACTTCCAAAGCAAATGGAAAGCTAGCACCACTCAAGCCAATGCCCTGCAATATGTTCTGCAAGTCAATGGTAAAAATGGGGTCGTCCGCGCTGTCTCTCCTCAAGGTGAAGCTGCTACCACTTATCTCCAACAGACTAAATTTATTAAACCCGGACAAAAATTGCTTTCGCCAGCGGCTGGTGGCGAACAAAAAATTCGGGTACTACTCCAACCCGATGGTAGTGTCGATACTTTTATCGAACCATAGTTTATTCAGTTGACAGTTGACAGGTAAAATTAGCCAAAAAGCAGGGTATGGATAATCATCGATTACCGCTACCCTGCTTTTTAAAGCATAGTTTTGCTGTGTATAGTAGTCAATTCGATCTCAAAATCGATCGATCGATTAATCTTCTAATTTCTGTTTGCGCTTCATCATTTTGTGCGCTCCAAAGCAAACGCCCAAGAACACGAAACCTGCTGCCGAACTTGGCTCTGGCACTTCTGTTGCTGTCGAAGCCGCACCACCAATATTGAGAGCCTCACCGAATTGTGGACTGAGGACATTGCTTTGTAATGACGTAACAGCAGTGGTGTTCCCAGTTAGTAGATCGAGCTGAACCCGGTTGCGATCGGCAGTGTAACCGAATAAGTTACCGTTTTCAAACGTTAAACCAGCAACTTTGTCTTTGCCAGTATTACCGATAACGCGAGTCGAACCATCTAAACCGATCGAGAATAAAATGCTATCAGCATTTCTGGTGGTTGCAAAGAATCTGCCACCATCGGGATTGCTGGCACTTACAGGATTAGGGTTAAATACAATGTCACTAGCGTCACCACCAAGGGTGAAGGCACTAGGAGTTAAGCTACCCAGAGTACTAATTAGTGTAGCGCGACCAGTTGTAGTATTAAGACGGAAGAATCCATTCGTGGTTCCCACTGTACCAGCACTATTAACCCCACCGATTGCATAGAGGTTATTGTTGTTATCGAAGCCTAATCCGTTGAGCGATATCGACTGAGTGCCATCAGAAAAACTTCCAACGGCTACTTGATTTCCAACTGTTGGGGCAGCAGGGGTGCCGTAGGGAAGTCGATATAACTCAGTATAATTAATCCCAAATAGCTCATTTGTCGCACTCAGCGCAATATCAGTTAATTGCAATTCGCTAGTGTAGATGGTTGAATAATTTCCAGCAGCATCAACAGATCCAACTTCAGTAGTTAGCGGTCTGACTGGCCCTGTAGCTGTAGGTCGAAAAGTGCTAACAAAAGATATTGCTTGTGCGGGGGTAGCAGTCAGAGCCAGCATTGCTACTCCACCACTACATACTAAATACTTGACTTTCTGTGTTAGATTTATCATAGTCATTAACTCAGGGGTAGATTAACAGATCCAATTAGCTAGAAAATTAATTAAGTTCTTGCGACGTGTTTTCTGAAATACGTTTTCTTAAATATACGTTTTTAGACTGATTTATTCATGCGAACAAATACGTATTTGTAGAAGCAAATTTATGAAATAACAGTAAATTCACGTATTGCCATTTCAATTAAAGTACGCATTGATGTGATGTCATTGACAATTTATGGGGGATCGCGATCGCATTCTAATTGTGAATTTTCTGAGTATTTGAGCGCGATCGCGAAGAGATTGGCAGATTGCGGGCAGGAGAAGTCCGATCGAGCTAGTTGCCAAGTTACGAATCGGATACAATGGACTAACATCACCATGATTTTGGTAAGATTTAAGCGATCGATAGCAGTATAAATGTATTGACAAACATTTAGCTATCGATACTAATTAAAAATCATTGCTGTTGTATTGATGTTGTGAGGATATTGCCAAAACTATATAGTGCGAAATCCTTACCATCATCAGATCGCTGATATTTTTGCTCATCACAATATTTCCTTCATCGATGATAGACAAACCGATCGAGTTACCAGTAGATGTAGGAATGTCTACACCAGTTCTGCTATTAGTATTAGTCGCCCTAGAAGCAGTTTTATCCGCCGATAATGCGATCGCGCTGGCATCCATTTCGCAGGGCTTAGTTGACGAAAAACTGCGTCCCAAGGCTCTCAATTTGGGCTTGATTTTTGCTTATATTCTGCGGATGCTGCTGATTGTCGCCGCAACGTGGGTGGTGCGCTACTGGCAATTTCAGGTGCTAGGCGCGGCTTATTTACTGTGGCTGGTATTTAATTATTTTACGGCGGGAAAAGACGAGGATGGCGAACAGATCCGTCCGCAGTACGAGTCTTTATGGCAAGTGATTCCAATGATTGCTATTACCGATCTTGCCTTTTCGTTGGATAGCGTCGCTACAGCGATCGCGGTTTCAACAGATACTTGGTTAGTAATTAGCGGTGCGACGATCGGGATTATTTTACTGCGATTTATGGCAGACTTATTCATCCGCTGGTTGCAAGAATATACTCATCTCGAAGATGCTGGGTATGTAGCCGTAGCATTAGTAGGCATTAAGTTGTTAGTACGTGCGGCCTATCCAGATTTGGAAGTTCCCGAAGCACTTACAGTCGGACTAGTCACAATTATTTTCACTTGGGGATTTTCCGAGCGGAAGGCAGCGAAGAACGAGGAACAAGACGTAAGTTAATATAGGTGCTAGGTTTGCTCGACTACCAGAAATCGATCGTGGGTGTGTATGGATAGTAACTGGGAAAATTTCCTAAAAAATCTTGGCTCGTGGGAAGGAACATTTACTCAAGTTTCGACAGAGGGCAAAATCCTTGGTTCTACGCCGTCGATCTTGACGCTGGAAGGGTTGGAAGATAACCAGTTGGTTAGGTTTAGAATTCGCCGTTTTGCCAACAATCTCAGCGAACAACCGACTGTCGATAATGCTCAAGAATATCGTTCCTTAGGCAAACAAGCAGTATTTTTCGATACTGGAGCTTTTTCTAAAGGTTCGTTGCAAGTGGCTCCATTTGCCGAATTCGGTGCAGAGTATGGCTTTGTGTCGGGAGATCGACGATCGCGATTGGTACAATTATTTGACAAACAGGGTTGTTTTGAAAGCCAGACGTTGATTCGAGAAATTCGGAGCGGTACGGATGCGAAATTGCGCCCAGATTTACGGGTAAAGCAGTTAGTCGGTAAGTGGGAAGGTAACGCACAGACGGTATTTGCCGACTGGAAGGAGCCAGAGACTTACAGCACGAATTTAGAAATTAGTGAAGCTGGCGGTTCGTTGGTGCAACAATTATCTTTTGGTGGCAGAACGATCTCCTCAACTGCAAAAATCGATGGCAATCGGCTGTATTTTGACGAAAGCGCAACACCTCGGCAGGTGTTATTATTACCCGATGGGATATCGAGCAATATTCCCCTCCAAATTAGTCACCGCCAGCCATTTTTTGTAGAGGCGGGGTGGTTATTATCAGATAACGAACGTCAGCGATCGATCCGCAGCTACAATGACAAGGGTGAATGGATTAGTTCGACTCATGTTATCGAATATCGAGTAGGATAAAGCGGCGTTGCTGAATTGAGGTATGAAATCCTCGGTAGGGGCAATTCATGAATTGCCCCTACCGAGGATTTCATCAATATCACATTTAGTGAATCACACATAGATTTAGTAACGCCGATAAAGCTTTTTAAATCATCTGACGATCGAGCACGCCCCTAATTCCCTAAATGAATACTTTGAATCAGCTCGAACCGCAACAGCGGCGAAGTTTGCTCGTGTTATTTTTCACGGGCTTATTATTTTGGATAAGTATCGCAATCTTATTACCGACATTACCTGATTATTTAGATACGGTCGGGTTTAAGCAACAACAGGTTGGCTTAATTATCGGGGCATTTGCGATCGGGCTATTAGCAACGCGTCCAATTGTGGGTAAATTAGTCGATGTTAGAGGACGCAAGTTAGTATTACTCGTCGGTACGGTGGTAGCTGCGATCGCACCATTGGGCTATTTGGCATTTACTTCAATGCCATTACTAATGTTAGTCAGGGCATTTCATGGCATTAGTATCGCCGCGTTTACGACGGCTTACAGTGCCTTAGTTGTCGATTTGGCTCCCCCTAAGCAACGCGGCGAAATCATCGGCTTAATGAGCCTGACAAACCCCGTTGGCGTAGCATTAGGCCCCGCGATCGGCGGTTATTTGCAAGTAAAGAGCATGTATGATGCGATCTTCTGGATTGCGATCGGGTGTGGGACAATTTCATTTATCGCCGCTACTCAATTGCGTAATCCCCGGATCGAGCGCGATTTAGAACAAACTGAGCCAGAGCCAAGTATTTCAATCTGGAAAATTTTGACTAACCCAGCTCTGGGAATTCCCGCTTTAGTACTACTGCTCATTGGATTTCCGTTTGGAGCAATTCATACATTTTTACCTTTATATATCAAAACTCTGCACATCGATTTCAATCCTGGCTTATTTTATACGATCGCGGCAATGGCGAGTTTTAGTTCCAGATCGGTAATTGGTACCAGATCCGATCGTTATGGGCGGGGAATCTTTATTGCGGGGAGTCTGTGCTGTTACACGGCTGGGCTGGCTTGTCTGGCGACGGCAAACAGTCAGACGAGTTTTATCTTTGGGGCAATCTTAGAAGGATTGGGGAGCGGTACTTTAATGCCAATGACAGTCGCGCTAGTATCCGATCGATCTTTACCCCAACAGCGGGGACAGGTGTTATCGATTTGTATTACGGGGCTAGATCTGGGGATTGCCATTGCCGCTCCAGTATTCGGGCTAGTGGCGAAAGATTTGGGTTACCCAGGAATTTTTACGATCGGAACGGCGATGGCTGCGAGTGCGATTGTGGTGTTTATAATTTGGGGCAATCGTAGTTTACGCCATTCGATCGGGTTTAGTTTGGGTCGCGATCGCGATGTTTATCGGCGTAGTTAATACCCTCTATTATGAATATACAATCGATCGATGACGAACTGCTCGATTTAGTAGATCTTAACGATCGTGTCATCGGTAATATCTGGCGTTCTGAAGTATTAACTCGACAACTTACTAATGTTCGAGTAGTCAATCTTTTCCTCAAAAATTCAGCAGGAGAACTGTGGATACCCCGCCGTACAGCCCACAAGCGATTATTTCCCCTGTGTCTGGATTTGAGTATGGGTGGATATGTCGCAAGTGGTGAAACCTACGCACAAGCTCTATTCAGGGAAGCCAGTGAAGAACTAAATTTGGACTTAAATGCGATCGAATTTCAACTGCTAGGATCTTTAACACCTCACGCAGATCGAGTTTCATCGTTTATGGAAGTTTATGAGATCGAAACCGATCTCGAACCTGAATATAACCGCGATGATTTTATCGAGGCGATGTGGATAAATCCCCAAGCATTATTAGATTCGATCGAGCGGGGGGAAGCTGTAAAATCGGATCTAGAGCAACTGGTGAAAAGATTTTATGGCGTTGCGGGATTGAGGGATGAAACCCTCAGTAAGGGTAATTCATGAATTACCCCTATCGAGGGTTTTAGCGATCGCATATTCAAAGTGGTGCAAGCTGTGAGTTTATTAAATTCCGGCTAGCTGTACTGTCACTCCGAGAGCTTTTAACTCTGCTAAAGTTCGATCGAATCCTGCTAGATCTCGTTCTTTGTGATGAAATTTTAGTGCTGCACGATAATCGGCAATCGCTCCGGTTTTATCTTGTAAGCGCGTAGCTTTAAATTTTCCGCGCTGGGAGTAGAATTCAGAATAATCGGGACTGAGTTCAACAGCTCGATCGAAGTCTGCTAAAGCACCCCGATTGTCATTGAGTTTTTCGGCTTTAAATGCGGCACGTTCGGCATAAAAATCGGTACGATTTTGCTCGCTAGCAATTGCTAAATTGTAGTCAGCCGCAGCACCTTTAAAATCTTGTAAAAATTCAGATTTAAATTGAGCGCGGAGAATGTATAATGCTCCACGTTCGGTATCGATCGAGATCGCGCGGTTATAGTCTGCTAGGGCAGCTTTTAAATCCTTCACGTACTTGGCTGTGAATTTACCACGGTTAATGTATGGAAAAGCATTTTTTGGGTTAACGGCGATTGCCAAATTATAATCGGCTAAAGCACCCCGATTATCTTTAAGCTGCTCTGCTTTAAATGTCGCTCTTTTAAAATAGGATCCAGTCGATTCTGGATCTAAACTAATCGCCCGACCAAAATCTACTAGGGCACCTTTATTATCTTTAAGTTTAGCTGCTTTAAATTCTGCTCGTCGGGAGTAGAGATAGCTGTCCTTAGGTTGGAGTGCGATCGCCCGATCGTAATCTAATAAAGCGGCAGGGTAGTCCTTTAATTTTTCTGACTTAATATCGGCACGCGCGATATAGCTGGAGGCTTCTGGTTGAATGGCAATCGATCGATCGAGATCTACCAATGCGCCTGCATAGTCTTTTTTATAAGATTTAAACTCAGCGCGATTGTTATATGAAGTGATATTTTTAGGATCGAGGGCAATTGCCTTATCGATGGTTGCGAAGAATCCGGCTTCATCTGTCAGAGCTAATTCCCTTGCTAGCCTCAGATAATCGGCAATAGTAACTGAAGACTTTGCCGCAGACATAAACGACAGATGAGCCACGAAATACAGCTCTAATTCGCCCCGATTCCGATAGATTTTACTAGCGGTAAGTACATCTTTAACCGCACTTTTAGAATCGAGTTTAGAGACTCTGTTAAATAGCGATCTGAGTAAATAAATATCTACCATTTTCGGATTAGCGGCGATCGAGCGATCGAAGCTTGCCTGATTCTTCTGGCTGGCTAAAGCACGACCGCCGCCTTCTATTTCTGCCGATGCATATAATCTTACCATTGATAAGTTACTATCGTTCGGATCTAACTCGATCGCACGATCTAGATCTACTAAGACTTGAGTTTTATTTTCTGCTGCTATGTAAGCGATAAAACCGCGATAAAAATGTGCCTTGGGGTATTTAGCATCGAGCGCGATCGTTCGATCCAAATCTAGAATAGCTCCTTTAAAATTTAGACTATCGAATTTATCGATCGCGCGATCGAAGTAAGCTTTTGCCGTCGTTAATTGAGAATTATCACCGCCTTTATCTCTGAGACTATCGTTGGTTTGATACATTCCCAATGGGATAAATATTAAACCTAACAGACCTGGTTGCTGGCGAGAAATTGCCATCAGCTTTTTGATTTCTGGGGCTGATAAACTTTCCGCAGTCTCTTTTTTATCTAGATAGGCTATGAATTTAATGAAGTAGGGAATGGGAGAATTGGGTGCTAGGGCAATAGCTTTATTTAAATCTTTATTGCCCGATCGATCTCCCGCTATTAATTTAGCATAACCCCGATAGGCATGAGCGCGAACGTGTTTGGCATCTAAGGCAATAATCCGATCGAAATCTGCAATAGCCGCCTGCGGATTAGTCTTCCTGCTTCTAAAATTAGGTTGGCTTAAATCTTCTGGTTCTCCCAATCCCAGCAATGCACCTCGATAGAGATATGCATCGATATACTTATTATCTAAGGCGATCGCGCTATTTAATTCCTGAATCGCTCCTTTAAAATCTCCTGCTTCGTATTTAGTCAATGCTGAATTTAATGCACTTTGAGCCGGATTAGCAGTGGGAGTAACGGCAATCGGCGCGGTTTGGCTATAGCTGGGAGTTGGATTTAGCAAAGCTGTAGTTAAACTACAGGCAAGCACGATTGCAATTGGTAGTTTGAGCATATATCTTTAACTGAATAATATCTAGTTAATTTCAATATGCCCAAATACTCGATCGAAAACTAACTGTAAAAATACAATGACTTTTCGACATTACGACAAGATCCCCGACTTTTTGAAAAAGTCAGGGATCTAAACCCACCAGTATTCTAGTCCGGCTTTCAACTATTAACCGCCAACTGACTAGCGGCTTCTTCTAACTTTGTTTTGGCTGCATACAAACGGTTGAGAGCGTTAATATACGCTTGCGCCGAGGCGACAATAATATCGGTATTCGCTGCATAACCAGAATAAGTATAATCTTGATACTTGAGCCGAATTGTCACCTCTCCGATGGCATCAATACCCGCTGTGACCGATTGTACCGAAAATTCGATTAATTGGTTGGGAACGTCAATAACGCGGTTAATCGCCTTATAGATGGCATCTACGGGGCCAGTCCCGATCGCGGCATCGGTTAATTCTTCGCCGTTGGGCATTCTGATGGTAACAGTTGCGGTGGGTTGAGCGCGATCGCCGCAAGCAACCTGAACGCGATCGAGAATAAAGATTTCGGGAGATTGTTTGATCTCGTCATTAACGATCGCTTCTAAATCGCGATCGGTAATTTCTTTTTTCTTATCAGCGACATCTTTAAAGCGCAGGAAGGCTTTGTTAAGATCGTTTTCGGATAAATCGATCCCCAGTTCTGATAAGCGCGTTCGGAAGGCATTGCGACCGGATAATTTACCCAGTGTAATTAGATTATCAGTCAACCCGATCGATCGGGCATCCATAATCTCGTAGGTGAGTTTATTTTTCAAAACACCATCTTGATGGATTCCCGATTCGTGGGCAAAAGCATTAGCACCAACGATCGCTTTATTGGGTTGAACGATCATTCCAGTTAGACTCGATACTAAGCGGGAAGTTTTGTAAATCTGACGGGTATCGACGTTAGTTAATGACGCAGCCGAATCGACGGGACGACCTAAGAACGGGTTAAAGTACTGACGGCGCACATGCAAAGCCATCACCAGTTCTTCTAATGAGGCATTGCCAGCGCGTTCGCCGATGCCATTAATCGTACATTCTAATTGTCGCGCGCCATTTTTAACTGCTTCTAAAAAGTTAGCAACAGCTAAACCTAAATCGTCGTGTCCGTGGACAGAAATAATCGCCCGATCGATATTTGGAACATGCTCTTTAATCCCTTTAATTAGGGCACCAAATTCGGCTGGAGTTGTATAACCGACGGTATCAGGAATATTCACTGTCGTTGCACCATTGGCGATCGCCCGTTCTAATACTTCATACAAAAATTCTGGTTCGCTGCGTCCGGCATCTTCAGGCGAAAATTCAACATCATTAACGAAAGTTTTGGCATAAGCCACCATTTCACCTGCAATTTGCAAGACTTCTTTGCGAGTCTTTTTGAGTTTATATTCTAGGTGAATATCAGAGGTGGCGATAAATGTATGAATGCGAGGTTTAGCCGCAGGCTTGAGCGCGTCTGCTGCTGCTTTGATATCCTTCTCGCTGGCGCGTGCCAAGCCGCAAATAATCGGCCCCGATGGCGTACCGACGAGATCGGCAATCTGGTGGACTGCTTCAAAATCGCCCCGGCTAGAGTAGGGAAAACCAGCCTCAATTACATCGACACCCAAACGGGCTAATTGTCGAGCAATGGTCAGTTTTTCATCGGCGTTAAGGGTTGCGCCTGGTGATTGTTCGCCATCGCGCAAGGTGGTATCGAAAATAATTACGCGATCTGTTTCTGGCTGCTGAGTCATGATGCTAGATACCTAAAAATAATAATGTCAGGAATTACTAATCGAGCTACTAGATCCCCGACTTCTTTGAATAATTCGGGGATACTTAACGATATTTTTAAGGTGAAAGATTTACTAATGAGAATTTTCTGTCACCTAAATAAGCACTAATAGCTGTAATAAATTAGACTGCATTATTATTTTTGGTTGTTGTCTTGCTAACACTTTAATTGGTTCTCCTATAAAGAATCAACTTTTTCAATTCGATCGCGAATATCATTGAGATCGATATACCGATCGGTTACATTTCGCAGCTCTCTAGCAATCATCCCCTCTGTAGAAATGACGGTGATGTGAGTATTTTTCGATCGCAGTAATTCGATCGCTCGCTCGAAGTCGCCATCACCACTAAACAGTACGACTCGATTATACTGATCTACAGTATTAAACATATCGACCACAATTTCAATATCCAAATTCGCTTTTTGGGAATAGCGACCGGAAGTATCATCATAATACTCCTTGAGAATCTTGGTGCGAACGGTATAACCCAGGCTGATCAGTGCATCGCGAAACCCACGTTGATCTTGGGAGTCCTTGAGTCCAGTATACCAAAAAGCGTTAATAAGCATTAACTCTGGTTCTTTCGTGAAATACTCTAGCACGCGCCGAGGATCGAAAAACCACCCATTTTTTTGTTGGGCATAAAACATATTATTACCGTCCACAAAAATGGAAAGACGGTTGGCGGCAGAAAACATTATAAATAGTACCTATATTATTTTTTATAAAAAGTAAGTCGATTTTCGATTTTCTGGATCGAGCCAAATTTAGATTGACACAATTATCTAGGGTTAGGAATTACCCAACCATAGATCCACAGCTATCGAAAACACGACATTAGGAATAAGTTTAGCTAATTAATTAAAGATATAGATTTTAACTATCTGGCTGTAAATTAGATCGCACTAGGCTAACCACATCGCACAACCATCAATAAATAGAGCAGCGATTGACAAGATCGAAAGTATGAGTTTCAGCCAAATTCGATCGCGAAAGATTGGACAGTTAACATAATAATTTACGAGAATAATGTATATATGGGTTCTATCTTACCAAACTTCGAGTATTTCAGCTAATGTTATTTGAGAGTGCCCAAATTCTGCCATGAATTTACGCGTTTTTTGGTAGTTGCTGGCGATTGACACCACAGCACCAATAACTTTAGCGTACCCACTCTTGCGCCCGAACTCACGTTAAATAATCAAACTTGCTACCCATGACTTACCTGCGACTCAAGTCGCGGCTGATAATGCGAAGTCCGCCTACGCGGACTGAATTTATTAGTCCGCCTACGCGGACTATGCACTCCGAGCAGCGGTTTCTAACCGCTGAGGTTATAGGTAGCAACTCACGTTGAAAAATCGAATGCGCCCCGTTCGGCAGATTTTTACCGAGCGGAGCGCAAATCAAGTAGCTGGAGACAGCACTCAAAATTAAGATCTATAGACAGCCAGCCAACAGCCCAACTAGAACCGTCAGCAAGCGAATCCACTTACATTTCGGCAGCAGCACGCTCGATTAAGCGTCTGGCAAGCGTCTGGGTGCCAGTATGCTCGTAATAATTGGTACTTACATCGAGAAACGCGCCCAAGTAATCGAGCTTATCATCGCTGATTTCTACAAAGTTGCGGAGATTACCAACAACCGTCTCTGGGGTTAACCCGCGCGAGGTCACAAAATCGCTCATCCAACCGCTGACAGAGCCAAAACTCTCGGTAATGAAGCCGAGTTGTCCGCCTGTATCGCCACCAGGAATTTGGTCTTTGATGCCTTTGAAAGTTTGATTACCTTCTAGCTCACCAGTACTCATTCCGCCCATTTTATCCATCACCATGCCAATAAAATCTGGCCCTAATGGAATCAAACCATCGAAGCAAATCAAAGCAGCCATCCGCATCAGCGACTCGCCACCATAATCGCCCAAAGCCGCGAGGAAATCGCCAACGCTATCGCCAGGAATGCCGTTAATCTGACAGAAAGCCACGATTTCTGCTACTAACTTGACGCTGAGGTCGATTGTTTGGGCTGTTTCAGCTTTAGGGGTAATATTGCCCAAAAAGCCGAGCATTGAGAAACTTTCGCCGACTTTATTTGCCATCGCTGCTGCACCGAGCAACCGCGAACCAGAATCTACCGTATTGTAAAGCCACATGGCAGTTTGGTAGCCTTCGCCTTTGTCATTATATAAAGCTACCGCGCGTTCGCCGATCGCTTGTACATAATCTGGGTCGTCGGTACCAGTGACTATTTTAATGGTATTGTCGAAGCCAACGATATTTTGCCATTGCCCAGGAATGACGAAATCTAGGGCATTCAATGACATGACGGTCAATCCCCCGGTGGGCAACTCGTCTACTAATTCAAAAATTGCTTTGCTCACAGATGACTCCTGAAGATAATTACAATATTGCTAAACTACTACTTGAGTTTAGATAGTCCATCGAGATTAAACTTGGATAACCAAGCTTTACGATCGGTAGCGGTAAAGGAAGGATCTCGAGAAGCGACTTTGACTTGATAGCGATTGTTGACTAATACCCCGGTGCTTTTAAGTGGGGCTTCATCTAGCAGCGGATAACTAGCAATTTTGCTGGTACTTTTTTCATATTTTTTTGCTGCCGCAGGTAGACTAATCGTGTCGCTAATTGATAAGACTGCGACATTTTTGCCACCTTTATTTAGCTTGGCTTCAGCAAAACCTTTCTTCTCTTGGGAAAATACGCGGGCAAAACCAGCATCACCTTGCGGGAAAAATTTATTAAAATCGCCACCAGCATCGGCATTTTTAGCAACTGCGGCGGGTGCGCTTCTACCCGAAGTCTCTTTTTGAGTAGCAGCGTATTTAGATGGTTCTTTACTCGCACAAGCTGAGAATAGTAAAGCTACCGATAGGACGATCGGCACTAATGCCTTGCGCCAATTAGAAACAATCATATTTGCTCCAATAGTATAGAGTCGAACAATTATATTGTCACCGATCGGCATTCGGGTTTGTGGTAGGAAAACCGATCTCTATTGTTTAATATTTATAAATTATTATTAAATATATGCTCGGATCTATGACCCTTTTTCAGTCGTTCGGATATCTAAATAGTCACCGATCGTGCAGCGTTCCAGCTTTTTCCGTATAATTCGATCGAGCTACTTTCTAATTCCCGTGCAAAACTATGGATATTTTTCCAGCGATCGATCTGTTAGATGGTAAATGCGTGCGATTATATCAGGGCGATTACGATCGATCGCAGGTATTTAACGACAATCCCACAGATATGGCGCGCGATTGGCTGACACAAGGGGCAAATAAACTACATTTGGTAGATTTAGATGGTGCCAAAGCCGGACAGCCTGTAAATGTTGCCGCGATCGCGAGTATTGTCGAAATGGTCAAAACAACAGCCACCCAACCAGTACAAATTCAGGTTGGGGGCGGACTGCGAACTGAAGCGAGCGTTCGACAGCTATTGACATTGGGAGTCGATCGAATTATTTTAGGAACGGTCGCCGTCGAGCAGCCCGAACTAGTCCGAGAGTTATGTCAACAATACCCAAATCGGATCGCGATCGGGATCGATGCGCGAGCTGGTAAAGTTGCCACTAAAGGCTGGCTGGAAACTTCCGAGGTGTTAGCAATAGATTTGGCGAAACAAATGGCTCAAATGGGTGTCGCTGCAATTATCTACACAGATATCCACCGCGATGGCACGCTCGCGGGACCAAACTTGGCAGCATTAAGGGAACTAGCCAGCGGCATCGAAATCCCCGTCATTGCCTCTGGTGGGGTCAGTTCGCTGCGAGATTTACTCGATTTGTTATCGCTGGGTGGCGTGGGGGTAACTGGCGCGATTGTCGGTCGCGCCCTCTACACTGGAGAAGTCAATCTCACTGAGGCAATTCGCGCTGTCGGCGATGGCCGCTGGCAAGATGTTCCCCCCGATCTGGGCGCGACTAATTTTGCTTAGAATTAGAAATTACCCGATGAAGTAAGACTACCAATTCGGTAACTTGCTGACGGTTGAAGTTCTGGAGGATGCCTTGCGCCGCACCGCGAACATCGACTGGAATCGTAATTTGGGCAACTGCTGGTGCTGTTGGAGTTGGCACGGCAGGAGCAATTGGCGCGACAGGTGCAACAGTCGCAGTTGCCTGTTGAAGAGCCACTGAAACCACGATCTCTCGATCGCGCTCTGCGGCGAGTAAATCGCCCGCTTGCTTCAACTCACGAATGACCAGCGGCGCGACGGCATTGTAAGTATTATTGGGATTGGCGATTGCCTGTGCGGTAGTTCTAATTAAAGCTTGCCAGTTGCCAGCATCTGGGCGGATACTTGACAATGACTGCGCGATACCGACCAATTGTTGGCGATTGGCAGGGCTGTCGCCTTGCTTGAATAAGCCCAACATTTGCTGAAGTGTCGTCGTTACGGTCGCGACGATATTAATCGGCGGTGCCATTACTGCGGTACCACCACCAAGAGTCGCTGCAACAGCGGATTCTCTATTCGCAGTATCATGAGTATTGATATTGAGCATCTCTTCGAGATATTCTTCCAACGCTACAAAATTTGCAGCGGAGCCAGACAAGACACTAGCAACTACTTCTGGACGCATACTCAAAGTTGGCGAATTTGCCAATTCTTCTACTAATGCTTTGAGTGCGTCATAGCCTCCCAAAAAAAGCGTTTCCAATTTTTGGTCGATCGGGACGGGATGATCGCGTAAAATCTTGAAGCACTCTTCTAATTTGTGTGCGGTTGCTTGAATGCCTTCAAACCCTAGCATCGCTGCACCACCCTTAATCGAGTGGGCGGCGCGGAACATTTCATTTACGCGTTCTGCGTCGGAGATCACTTCCGCGAGATCTAGTAAACCTTGTTCTACGGTCACTAGATGTTCTTGCGCTTCTTCAATAAAGTAGTGAATAATCTGCTGCTTGTTATCGTCCATTTTCCTGTTCCTAAACAGATATTTTTATATCTAGATTTTAGCCAAAACTAACATCAACTATTTAAAATTTAATTGAGTGCTAATTTAGCCTAAGTTTGGTTGAGTTTCGATCGCGTTCGCGTAGCGTCTCTGGAAGAGAATCGTCACGGTGGCATCGTCCGCAGTGGCGGAGGCTCTCGATTCGAGAAACATTCGCAGCCAGCCGTGTGAGATGTTTTAATCGGACATTATAGTTTTAAAACTTATCTGAGGTAGACGCAATTATGAATAATGATTTACTACAGCTCAAATAGACGTAACTATCCCAGTCTTATCTTACCCACAATCTTCGACAGAGGTATCAATTTGTAAATTTATTGCTACCAATAACGATCTCCGATCGAGTCGGTTGTGAAGATCGTTGAGATATCTTCACTGCTGAAGATCGATCGATGCATATTTTTTAGAGCCATAAATATAGGGTTAGATGTCGTCACTGGTGGTGCGACGCTTCGATTGCTTTCGCTACAGACGAGGTTAATTTCAACGGCAAGTTGCGCGTTGACATCACTACTCCGATCGAGAAACACACTCAGGATAAAATTATCATTCCCACAAATCCTCAAAAACGATCGATTGTGTCATGAAGATCTCACCAGCACCGATCGAATCTCCACTACAAAGGCTCCACCAACGGGAAGGTCTAAAGTATAATGCAATAAACACAACTCAAAGCTCGACACCTTTGTTTACTCATCCCGCACGGGCTACTCACCTGCCGCGCTCCTGACATGAACTTTGCTCTTCAATACCCCATTTTCGGCCCAGAGATTCAGTGTCCCCATTGTCGGCAAACTATTTCGGCTCTGACGCTCACAGATACTTATTTATGCTCTCGACATGGGGCTTTTGAAGCCGATCCAAATACGGGCGAATTGGTTCATCTGCAATCGAGCCGACACTGGTGCCTGTGGGAGGGCGAATGGTACCGCCAGCATACTCATCCCGATGGGATTCGATTTGAGATTCACGATGCGCTCGATCGACTCTACACTCAAGGCTACCGCGCTACTAAAGTAATTATTGCCGAGCGTTACCGCGATTTAATCGGCGGCTATCTCGTCGGCGACAATGCCAGCAAGGAAAATCGTCATCATCCCTGGAATACTAATAATACCGAACAACCGACAATCCCCCGCCTATTCGGTCTACCTGTCGAGTTTAGCTCCGTATCTAACGATCGACCCTGTTGGAAGGTAATTAATTTCGATCTCGAAAAAGAACCTGGTATTCCCATTCAATATCCTTATTTTCGGATGTCTCCTTAATTAGGTGTTAGGTATTAGGCTTTAGGTTTTAGGGTAGATCTTAAAGTTAGGCTTTAGGCTTTAGAGTAGATCTTAATAGGTAGCCAACATGGGTAACACGATACCCAATACCTAATACCTAATACCTAAAGCCTAAAGCCTTCCATGCATCACGTTTCCATCCGCACGGCAGATATCCATCGATCGATTGCCTTTTATGAGTGTTTGGGATTTACAATTAGCGAACGATTTACGACTGGCTACACGCTGGCTTGTTGGATGGAAGGACTCAGCGGACGCATCGAACTGATCCAAATTCCCGAACCTAAGCCAGCTCCCGATGCTTTTAACGACGAGCATTATGTCGGCTATTATCATCTTTCCTTCGATCTCACAGAACTGACTCCAGATTTAACTAGCTGGCTGGCAGATTTTAGCACCCGTTTACAGTCGATCGAGCTGTCAGCACCAACAATTTTACTCGCTCCCAGCCAACAAATTATTGGCGCGCAAGTCTATGAAGTGGCTTTCCTTGCCGATCCTGACTGCCTACCGCTAGAATTAATCCGCCGCAGTACCGCGCCTGCTGCTGCCCCTTTGTAAACAAATATTAAGATATGCCGTCAAAACTCTTTACCAGCTTGACAGTCAATTTTTAACCAATTAGAGTAGATACATACCCGGGTAAAGCAGCAGTTGAGAATCGTATGGAAGACAAGCAAAAGGTCACTTTGTACCTGCCGCAACAACTACATCGTCAGTTGAAGATTCGATCGGCTGTAGATGCTGATTCAATGTCCAACATCGTGGAAAAAGCTGTGGAATTCTATCTCAGTCACTCAGATGTGGTTGATGGGGT
Source organism: Chamaesiphon sp. VAR_48_metabat_403 (assembly GCF_031422475.1). Lineage (NCBI taxonomy): Bacteria > Bacillati > Cyanobacteriota > Cyanophyceae > Gomontiellales > Chamaesiphonaceae > Chamaesiphon > Chamaesiphon sp. VAR_48_metabat_403. Next base: position 23,742 of record NZ_JANPLS010000222.1, on the reverse strand, counting down.
TGAATTACACGGTTCGACGTACCAAGTTTACAACTGTCCCGAATGCGAGCATCCAGCCGTAATTAGGAATGGTGAAATGGTAGCCCTCGGTCAAGAACCAGGACTGCTAAACGAAGAGCGATCGACCCGGACGGAAAAAGTAGAAGTCTCTCCTCTGGCTCAAACGCAACCGGATCTGGCGATCGTTGTTTAAATAGCGATGAAATCTAGATAAATCGAGACTTCTTTAACTACTGTGATGGTAGTGGAATGAGGGCAGTGTAGTCACCATCTTTACGAGGATAGATAGACATGCAAGAAGAGCTAAACATTCTAATTCAAGCTCAATATCCCTTAATCTATCTTGTGACGGCTGAGGAAGATCGTGCCGAAAAAGAAATCGCCACGATCGCACAGTCGAAACAGCAACCCCGCAAATTGTATGTGTGGACGTTGACTCATGGGATGGTGGAGTACGGACAAGCCCGCACGACACAGCACAACACGACATCGCCGGAAGCCGCGATCGAGTGGACGACCAGACACAAGGAGCCAGCTATCTTTGTCTTCAAAGATTTGCACCCATTCAAGGACTCGGCAGGAGTAACCAGGTGGTTGCGAGATGCGATCGCTAGCTTCAATGGTACGCAGAAGGCAATTATCCTGATGTCGCCAGTCCAGCAAATCCCGATCGAATTAGAAAAAGAAGTTGTAGTGTTAGATTTTGCCCTGCCCAGCCTGAGCGCGCTCGATCGAGTTCTCTCTGTGCAACTAGAGCAAACCCGCCAAAATCGGCTCCCTAATGATGCCCGTGAAAAGCTACTTAAAGCTTCACTCGGTCTGACTAAAGACGAAGCCGAAAAGGTTTATCGCAAAGCTTATGTCAAACGCGGCAAAATTACCGAAGCCGAAGTTGACATCGTATTATCAGAGAAAAAGCAACTAATCCGCCGGAATGGGATTCTCGAATTTATCGAAGAAGACGAAACCATCGACTCTGTAGGCGGATTAGACGAACTTAAAGGCTGGTTGGTTCAACGCTCTGACGCTTTCACCGAACGGGCGCGGACTTATGGATTGCCACAACCTAAAGGGATGTTGATTCTTGGAGTGCCGGGCTGCGGTAAATCGTTAATTGCCAAAACCACTTCTAGACTGTGGGGTTTACCCTTACTCAGACTAGATATGGGTCGCGTCTACGATGGCTCTACTGTCGGACGCTCTGAAGCTAATCTCCGCAGTGCCCTCAAAACTGCCGAATCAATTTCTCCAGCAATCTTATTTATCGACGAACTCGATAAAGCCTTTGCCGGGACGGCGGGTTCTGGCGACTCCGATGGCGGTACTTCCAGCCGGATCTTTGGATCTTTCCTGACTTGGATGCAGGAAAAAACCTCGCCCATCTTCGTGATGGCAACAGCTAACCGTGTCGAACGACTGCCAGGGGAATTTTTACGCAAAGGACGATTTGATGAAATTTTCTTTGTCGATTTACCCATTCAGTCCGAACGGGAAGCCGTATTTAGTATTCACTTGAGTAAGCGCAACCGAGATGTAGAACGTTTCGATCTGCCGCAACTTGCTAAAGTTGCCGATGGATTCTCTGGTGCTGAAATAGAACAAGCCTTAATCGCCGCTATGTATGATGCTTTTGCCCAAAACCGAGAGTTTACGCAACTAGACATTATCGCCGCCATTAAGGCTACTCTGCCCCTCTCGCGGACAATGACAGAGCAGGTAACTGCTTTGCGAGATTGGGCAAGACAGCGAGCGCGTCCCGCCGCTGCCTCAGTCGCTGAATATCACCGACTGGAGTTTTAACAAGCTTGCTCCGATTTACCGGAGTCAAGGTGCTAGTTGCTTCGATTGGGGAATAATTAACCTATCGACACTAGCAAGGAGACCAAACCCGATCGACTGACAAACCCGATCGTGTGCCCTGACAGTTCAAGTTGTCGTTTCGCCTAACTCAATCTTATTCGAGGAAACCGATATGTCTCACTTTAGCACTCTCCGTACCAAAATCACCGACGCTGAAATCCTCAAAAATTCTTTGCGCGATCTCGGTATCAACGTCAAAACTGAAACCGATTTACGCGGCTACCAAGGTCAACGCGTCCGCGCGGATATCGTCGCCATCTTAGAAGGCGAATACGATCTAGGTTGGTCTCGCAACGCTGATGGTTCTTTCGACCTTATCGCCGATCTCTGGGGCGTTGCGAAAAAGCACAACCAAACCGAGTTAATTAACTCGATCAACCAAAAGTACGCAGTCAACAAAACTTTATCTGAAGTTCAACAACGTGGTGGTCTCCAAAACGCCAATGTTACTCTGGTTCTTCAGTAGTAATTGTCTTGCTCATCCCAAATTGAAGGGGTCGATTCTAAACAGAATCGACCCCTTTTTATCGATCGAATATTTCAAAGATTGACAATTAACCCTGGTTGCAAATCTGGCACAGTACTTTAATTGATTTGTGTTCGATCGCATTTAGCAAGAAACTAAAGTTTTAGATTTAGATCTGTCTCCTGAAGAATCATCAAAAATAGCTCCTCTATCTCTCAAATCCTGCTCCATAGATTTGGATATCCCTGAGCTATCTATAAATCGAGCATCCTTTACATTAGTATCACTTAAATCAGCACCAATCAAGTTCGCATTATTTAGATTTGCGCCACTTAGGTTTGCATCTTTTAGATTAGCAAAGCTTAGGTTTGCACTAAATAAATTGGCATTAATCAAACTGGCACCTCTTAGATTGGCAGAACTTAGGTTCGCACGAAACATATCAGCATTATCTAGATTAGCAACGCTCATTTCAACATGATTCAGATTAGCATCATAGAGGCTAGCACCAAATAAACTGGCACCAGTCAGATCTGCACCTCTCAGATTGGCATCATTCAAGTTAGTACCACTTAGGTCAACACCTTGTAGCTTTCGATATTCGATTGGCTGTTTAATAATGTCTCTGACTAATCTATGTTTAAAATTTTCTCGATTTAGGTCTTCTTTTCGATCTGCACTATGAAGATCGAGATTTTCAATTATTTTTGCAGTCGGAGTATTGGTAAAGTAACTATCGATGGATTCTTCAATTTTTTTGTGGTCTATCATGTGGTTAACCCGTGTCGATATATATTTTAAAAATCTTTTTCGGTCAACAACATAGATTCAGAAATCAAGCTTGTCTCTCTCACAGCCACTTGAATATGAGATTTATTATAAATTGCCGAACCTGGATATATCTCTTCACCCTCTTGAAAACAGGCACGGACAGCAAGGATATTTATATTCATTGGTTTTAAAATATCTTCAACTAAAGTATCTACAACCAATCTATCCAAGGCATGATATCCAATCGATATTTTATTCGGGGGGAGTATGGAGCTAGTTTGTTTCTGTAAATACTGGTGTGTTCTTCTAAGATGGTTAGCCCAGTTAGGATCTTGACTATAGTCTAGTAAATCCATCAACTCTACTCTCCTTATCCTAACAAGAGATCGGATGACCGCAGGATCTCCTCCCTTTGTTTCGCTGTATTCACGCGCCCAATCCCAAGCACGATAGGGCGCATCTTGCCAAAAATAAACACCTTTTCCCAACCAATCGTAACGGTTGCGACTAGGAAGAAACCCTATTTGCAGTATTCGTCTCGCTGACTCTATGTTAGTACCATGATATCCGACTAATTCAATAGGGTCGAGGATGGAATCGGACATTTAGATCGGGTGACTAATTATTTAGATTGATGCTGGCTAGCCTAGTATGCCACAAAAATAAGGGGAAGGGCAATTTATAAATTGCCCCTCCCCAGGTTGATTATACTAAAACTAAATTACGTTTCTTCTGATGGGTTGGATTGACCGATGACTGGTGCTAAGAAAGCAACTAGAACGCCGATCGCAAACCCGGCACAATTGCGGAATAATGGTAACCATTCAGCAGTCCGTGTGATTACAGGTGCAACCCCAAACGCGAAGAACAGAATGCCCCATAATGGTGAGAAAATCAACGCCCACTGCCAAGCAAAACCGTCACCAGGTTTGCGATATTGTCCGGCAAATCCACAAATTATGCCGCCGAGAATCGAGCTAGTAAGCGTCAAGATCCATTGTTCTTTGGGCAAACCGGGGACGACATTACAACCGCCTCTGACTAGGCAAGTTTTTACGGCTTCTAGAGAGTCGGTAATGGCACTATCTTCGCCATTTTCACGGACATAGTACATATTGCCAAATCTGGTTTGCAGTTCGATCCAGAAGGTTCTAGGCATGAGTTTGTAAACATCATCGCCGACTCGGAAGTTAAGGGTATTCCCGCCGCGAGAATCGGAGACAACGAGGACGCTTTTCTCATCTAGCCCCCAATATCTACTCACCGCGCGTCCGGGTGTACGATCGTACTGAGTTAAGATTCGCAGTTTCCAGCCAGTGTCGGCTTCAAATTTGTCGATATCTTTGACTAAGTTCTCTTCTTGGATGGGGGTGAAGGTTTTTGCCAAGTCGATAATCGGGGTTTGCTCTGTGGGTAAGAGTTCGGGGTTATCAACGGCTTGGGCGGATGGTGCGATCGACCACACGGATATACTTAAAAGAATGGCAAGCGCAGATCCGAGCAGGCGGCGTAATATCATTGGGGATGAAGGCATGTGCTATTAAAGTCAGTAATATCGATCGGGTAAGAATTGGCGATCGGCATTCATCACTGCCAACCTTGCAACTATCTCGACCTGTAAAAATTAATCTATTATTAATTTACTTTACAATACTTTACGACGAAATGGGGCAATTTGCTCGATGCCGATTCCGCAAGGCGGAGGCTACGCCAAAGCCGGATCGTTAATTCGATCGAAGGGGCTGTTTGACAAGTATAAAATCTGATGATAAGAACTACAACTAAAATTAAATGAGAATTATATTGGCTCTCCCCCTAATATGGGGCAAAGTCATCTAATTAAGATTGGAGTGATTCTACGTCCAGGTTGAGAATTTGCGATCGATTATATTCTAGTAAAGCTTTGGCAAATGTAGCCGCAGTAGGGGTAATTCGTCCTTCAGGGATGCGATCGAACAGATCGATGATATGTTCGGCAGTAATCAGTCTGAGCTTATTTTGCCAGATTTTGGCAGCTTGAGGATATAGTTTGGCAGATCGAATAAATGCATCGAATGTAGACAAGTAGGTTCCTCGATCTTTTTCTACAAAAGGACAGCGATTAATTCGATCGATACTATCTGCGATGGATAAAATCATCTTTCTCTTTTGAAGATCGGAACCTATACTACCCAAACTTGTACCATGGTCATAAGTAGGTAATAGCTTTAGCTTACCATCGACTCTAATCGACTCCCAATTTCCTACATGTCGATCGGTATTGTTTGTCAGACAGTCTAAAAGCAGATATCCAACAAAAGTCTCTGCCCCACTTGTTATTCCATCTATTTGATAATTGCTAGGAGATTTTACTTCAGCTAGATTTAGAGCATACAATACATTTTCGACGGTATACTTATAATCCGATCCTAATATTTCCATCAGAAATCGTTTACCGCTCTGTTGATTTCTCCCATTAATAGGGACGCAATTGACAGATATTATTCCTTCTTGAAATTCAGGAGGATCGCCTAAATGACCAGTTCCAAACTCGTACCTCGATCGAACCAATCCATAAAAAATCCAGTAATCATATTCTTAGTCACAAGTACTTTACTCTTATAATATTTATGATAAAAATATTGAGATCGAGCTTACATTCTACACATCTAAAAAAGGTCAGGGATAAGGGAGATTAACCTACACCTAAAAAGTGAGCTGCTCCCGTTGGTATTTACTATCTATTGGGTTACTTCTAAATATCAAATCGACAAGATTCTGGTTTAACTGGACATTCTCGTTCGCCGATTTGATTGTGGCGGAGATAGAGATCTGTTAAATTATTAGCTAATTTAGCAAGTGGTTTGACATTACTGATTTTATTTTTTGAGAGTCTCAAATCGGTTAATTTAGTCAGATTAGCCAACGGTCTGATATCGCTAATTTGATTGGAGTTAAGATCTAGAGATTTCAAATTAGTCAATCTGCCTAATGGTTTTACATCGCTAATTTGATTGTTAAAAATTTCGAGGTAAGCCAGATTAGCCAATCCACCTAAAGGTTTGACATTGCTAACCTGATTAGAATTAAGGAAAAGTGTATTTAAATTAGTCAAATCGGCTAGTGGTGAGATATCGCTAATTTGATTGGCATTGAGATCGAGTCCTTTTAAATTAGTTAAACTCGCTAGTGGTGAAATATCGCTAATTTGATTAGAATTGAGAAAAAGTGCTTTTAAATTAGTTAAGCTTGCTAAAGGTCGAACATCGCTGATGTGGCGATCGCTCAAATAGAGTTCGGAAAGACTACTAAGTTTAGCATCTGCCTGTTGACAATTCTGAGTACCAGCTCTTTCGAGCAGTGCATCGATCGTTTGCTTGGTAGCTGTCGGGACAGAACTTTTTTGTTGACACCACTGTGCGAAACTTTTTTTGGTATTTGTCTGTTGTGCCGAAACTGTCGTTAGGGAGAGTAATTGGCAGCATATTCCGAACAGGCTTGCCAGTATAAAATTTTTCTTCATAACTTTAGATATCCAAAAGGTACGGCTCTTAACCAAACATTGGAACCTACACGCGTAAATATGCAATTTCCGGAAATTCTCCCGATCGACAAATCGACAACCGCGCAAATACACCGACTGAAATCGCGCTATTAGCCTCTAGTCGTTAATAGTTTGAGATCGAACTCGGTTTCAAAAATGGGTTTTTTATAATCCAAGCTCCAACATTCGAGCACGCACGCATCTGCGGGATCGGTAGGGAAAAATGTGAGATGACACTCACGAGTGGTAAGATCGCAATTGAGGCTGACATCTTTAATAGCACCGATTCTGCGCCTGTCGAGAGCGACGGCGACGCGGAGGATCGCGCTGAGTTGAGAAACAATCGATCTTTGGTCTTTGGTGAGATTTTGAAGATTTTGATGTTTTTTCTTAGGCGGACTTTTGCGATGGTAACGAGCGACATTGGCAATCAGATCGATTTCAGATTCGGTGAAGCCTAGCAACTCGCCGTAGCGAATGAGGTAATAAGAATGCTTGTGATGGGCATCGTGACTGACGAAGTGCCCGCTATTATGTAAAATTGCCGCACTCCAGAGCAACTGTCGGATCGATTTATCCCAGTTATGGATCTGCCCGTGAGTTTGATCTAACAGGCTCAATGCTAGTTCGGCGACGCGTTGGGAATGGGGGAGATCGACACCGTATTTACCCGCGATTTTGAGGGTGCTGCGTTCGCGAATCGAACCTTGATATTTAAGCCGATCTTCGATCAATCCCTGCGTGAGCATCCAATCGACAACTACACCCTCGCGGAGGCTGCGTTCGCAGACAGAGAGAGATTTCATCCCCAACATCGACATGGCTTCTTGGAGAATTACCGCACCTGCGACGATAATTTCCGATCGGCGATCGGAGATACCTTCGATTGTAGTGCGTTCGGCGACGGTCATTTTCCGCAACCGATCGATCAGGTTGCGTAATTCGGATAGCTGAATTTTAAAGCCATGAATCCGATCGGGGACTTGACCATTTTTATCGATATTGAGTACGGCCGCAAGGGTTTCGATCGTGCCAGAAGTACCGACCATTTTGGGCAGTTCTCCCGGTTGGAGATTGGCTTTAATCTCGTCGATCGCCCGTTCTAATTGACCGCGCACGAAGGCTCTGAGATAATTTAAGGATAGATCGCTAATGGGATTTGTAGGCAGAAATTCGGTGGTTAGCCTCACCGCACCGATTTTAGTACTGCTGAGGGTGCGGGGTTCGTGGCTGTCGCCCAAAATTAATTCGGTCGAACCGCCACCGATATCGATAATCATGTGGGGCGTATTATTAAATTCGACTCCCGATAGTACCCCCAAGTAAATCCGCCGCGCTTCTTCTTGTCCAGAAATAATATTGACTGATAAGCCTAATTCTGACTCGATCGATCTGACAAAATCGTGTCCGTTGGGTGCCTCGCGGACTGCACTAGTCGCCACCGCATAAATTTGCTGGACATTGAGACTTTTGGCAACTTCCTGACACCGTTTTAGCGCGCCTAAGGCACGAAGAATCGCCTCTGGCGTGAGATTGCCCGTCTGGGGGTCGCGATCGCCCAACCGGACTGTTTCCTTCTCACGGGCGATAATACTAAAGGCTGGTAAATCGGCAACAATTCGCACGATCACCATATGCACTGAATTGGTACCGATATCGATCGCAGCAATAATCGGATCGGTGGAGATACGATCGCGATCGACCGTGGCTGAAGATTCTGCTACTACATTTACCATCGAAATTTCCAGCCAGGTGAGAGGTTTGGTGTCATTACCGCCATCGATTCTCCACAGGAGAGGCTACGCCAACGGGGAGTGTCTATGATTTGCAAATTAGAGACAATAATACTATTTAGCTCTAATGTACAGCTTGGCTGCGTTCTAACACAAGCAGTTGGGAGGGGGAGACGAGGGGACTGGGGGACTAGGGGACTGGGGGAAAGATACTTTCGTCGTCTCCCCGTCTCCCCGTCTCCCCGTCTCCTCGTCTCCTCGTCTCCCATCTCCCATCCAGACCCTTTATAATAATTAAAATTGCAACACTAAGTTCAGCGTGACGATCCAGAAAGAGACATTAGAGTTATTAGAGTGGTCTCGGTTATGTCAGCAGGTAGCGACATTTGCGGCGACAAAGCTGGGCGCGATTGCCGCCAGAAATTTGGTAATTCCCCAACAGCTTAGTATTAGCCTCAATTTACTCGCACAAACCAAGGAAGTATATGATTTAGAAACCCGCTTGACTGGTGGGTTGTCATTCGATGGCATCGAAGATTTTGGTGATGCACTCGAACGCGCCGCAGTACAGGGGATGCTATCGGGGCAAGAGTTACACGAGATCGCCACTACCCTGGCGGGAATGCGGAAGTTACGCCGAACTCTCGATAGTGAAGAAAAAATTCCCGTTCTACAAGCATTAATCGCCGATGTGCGGACTTATCCAGAATTAGAGCAAGAGATTTATCATTGCATCGACGATCGCGGTGATGTCACGGATCGATCGAGTGACAAATTAGCCCAGGTACGGGTGCAGCTTAAAGGATTGCGCGATCGGATTTATAAGTCGCTCAATAGCCTGATTCAACGTCAATCGAATGCAATCCAACAGCCGTTAATTACCCAGCGGGGCGATCGCTTTGTCATTCCCATAAAAGCTTCTCATAAGGATGCAATTCCTGGTGTAGTTCACGATACATCGGGGAGCGGATCGACTTTATATGTCGAACCCCAACAGATTATCAATTTGGGCAATCAACTGCGCCAACTCCAACGCCAGGAGCAACGAGAAATCGAACTAGTACTAACGGCATTAACCGCCAAGGTAACGGCAGTCGTCGAAGATCTCGAACATCTGCTTGTCATTGCCACGACGATCGATTTAGCCACAGCTAGAGCTAGATACAGCCTCTGGTTATCAGCCAATCCACCCCGGATTATCGATCGAGCCGCTAATGAATATATTACCCTCCGCCAACTTCGCCATCCCCTGCTAATCTGGCAACATCAACACGAGCAAGGCTGCGCCGTCGTCCCGATCGATCTATCGATTCGCCCAGATATCCGCGTTGTCACCATTACTGGCCCTAATACGGGCGGAAAAACCGTTACCCTCAAAACCCTCGCGATCGTTGCTTTGATGGCGAAGGTGGGGCTATTTATCCCCGCCCGCGAGCCAGTTGAGATTCCCTGGTTCGACCTAATTCTTGCCGATATCGGCGACGAACAATCTCTTCAGCAAAGTCTCTCGACTTTTTCGGGACATATTCGCCGGATTAGTCGGATTTTAGATGCGGTGGGAGCGGGGACGGAGATGGGAGATGGGAGTGGGGAGATGGGAGACGGGGAGACGGGGGGACGAGGGGACGGGGAGACTGGGGGACTGGGAGAGGGGGAAATTTCAATCCAAAATCCAAAATCTAAAATCCTGCTTGGTGAAACGCACGCTGAGGGAACCTCAGCGCGATTTCATCCGCAAAATCTCTCAGCTCTCATCCTCCTGGATGAAGTTGGTGCTGGAACCGATCCTGCTGAGGGGAGTGCTTTGGCGATCGCGTTGTTGCAACATTTAGCCGATCGCGCAATGCTGACGATCGCGTCTACTCACTATGGCGAATTAAAAGCCCTCAAATATCAAGACAGTAGATTTGAGAATGCTTCGGTAGAATTCGATGATGTCAGCCTATCGCCGACTTATCGATTATTATGGGGCATCCCCGGTCGATCGAATGCCTTGTCGATCGCGCAAAGATTGGGTTTGAATGCCCAAGTTGTCGATAATGCCCGATCTCAGGTAGTTTTGGGTGCGACTCAAGAAGTCAATGAAGTAATTGCCGGATTGGAAGCACAACGCCGCAGTCAGGAAACCAAGGCAAATGAAGCGGCTAATATCTTAAAACAGGCAGAAGCATTCTATCTGGAAGTTTCCCAAAAAGCCGCCCAACTGCAAGCACGGGAACAAGAACTTAAAGTCAACCAAGAACGCGCGATTCAAGCCGCCATTGCCGAAGCCAAAGGCGAAATCGCTCAAGTCATCCGCCAACTTCAACAAGGCCCCCAGACCGCCCAGGCTGCCCAGCAAGCCACTTCAAATCTAGAGGGACTCACAAATCGGCATATTCAAGCCAAATCGACCCCCAAGCCGCCACCAGGGTTCAATCCGCAGGTAGGCGATCGCATCCGCATTCCCAAATTAGGACAAACTGCTGAAGTCCTCAGTAAAGTGGACGATAATGGCAATCTTAATGTCAAGTTTGGCATCATGAAAATGAATGTCGCCCTCGTTGATATCGAGTCGCTAACTGGCGAAAAAGCCGCTCCACCGCCTAAAAAGTCTGGTGCCAAAGTTCCCGGTACGGTAACAAAGCCACCCGTCGTTGCCATTCGGACATCCCAAAATACTGTAGACGTGCGGGGACAACGCGTAATGAATGCCACCGTCGAGATCGATCGGGCACTCGATCGAGCCTATCAATCGGGCATTATGTGGATAATTCATGGCAAAGGTACGGGCAAACTCCGCGAAGGCATTCACGAGTTTTTAGCCGATCGTGCTTATGTCGATCGCCTTGAAATGGCTGGCGAAAAAGATGGTGGCGGCGGCGTGACGATCGTCTATCTCAAGTAATCGGCGTTAAATAATCCTATCTGGCGCGGATTGAACCTATTTTTGTCAGCGGCTGTCTAAACACTAAGAATAGATAATTGTCACGCATCTTCACGATCTCATAGTGGCATAAACCTCCTGCTTTCAACCTCAATTGAAGCAATTTTTCCGCTGTATTTACAAATATTATAGAGATCGATACTAGCTTGTTACTGAAAGTTAATTAGCTTGCAAATCTGGTGATGCCATTAATTTAGGTTATTTTATCTAAATTAATAATCGGGAACTTTCTTTGAAACAAACCGACATTTAAACTTAACCGATTCGAGATGTATCGATTGAAAATTTTCTGAATTTAATTTGGAATTGTTTTTAAAAATCACTCAATCGTCCCCCATCCCGATCGAACTTATAATTGCCGTCAAATTGCCATCAGGCTCAAAGATCGGTTAACTATAAATTCGATCCTACTTGAAAAATCTCCAGTTCTCAGTACGGGTGGGGTTCAACTCCCAATTATTACTCAATTTAGGACATTTATGAAAAAACTCATTCAAGCTCTGCTCGGTACGGCAACACTCATCGCCGCTAGTATGGCTCCTGCTTTTGCTAATATCGATCGCAAGGTCGAAATTTTAGATGCTAAATATGGTGGAAATGGCTGTCCGGCTAATTCTGCTAGCGTCACAGTCAGTCCCGACGGACAAGAACTCAGCATTTTATTCGATAAATTTATTGCGGAAGGCAACAATCCCAGCCAAAGCCGTAAAAGCTGTAATTTAAGCATTCCCATTCAAGTACCTCAAGGTGTACAAATTTCCCTCTACGATGCTGATTATCGCGGCTATGTCGCACCTGCAACTTCGGCTAATTTACGTGCTGAATACTTTTTTGCAGGCAATCGCGGCTCTGTCTTTAGTCGTAAATTTAATGGAGAAACAAACTATAATGTTCGCGATCGATTGGCAACTGTCGCTAATGTTTGGTCGGCTTGCGGTAAAAGTGTAAATATGCGCGTTAATGCCGCCATGTCCGCTCAAGGAAAAGGCATGGCAACAGTTGACTCTTTCGATTTAGCAAATCGAGGGCTAGTTTATCACATCCAGTATCGGACTTGTTCGGCACGCTAATAGTTTGTAGCTACCGATCTTGCATAATTTATCAACCAAGGGATTAAACCCCTTGGTTTTTTACTGCCAATTCTGTATTCTCGATCTTTATTAAAATTTGCACGTTGTTGACAAATCTAAATAATTGACCACTCTTGTCACCAACCACCGGATAATGAACGAACGTTGATAACTAAATTTTAATGATGCGATGGATACTAGTTTAATTCTGTCAAATATCTTGAATCCGCCAGTACTATTCTTTTTTTTAGGAATGCTGGCAGTTTTCGTCCAGTCCGATTTAGAAATACCCAACCCCTTACCCAAGCTGTTTTCGCTTTATCTATTAGTGGCAATCGGCTTTAAAGGCGGGCATGAATTGTATGAGAGTGGTTTGAATCCGCTAATTATCAGCACTTTATTAGCAGCAGTATGGATGGCATCGATCGTGCCACTCTACTCCTTCTTTATTCTACGACTGAAGTTGGACAATAATAATGCTGCGGCGATCGCCGCTACATATGGCTCGATTAGCGCAGTTACCTTCATTACGGCTAGTTCCCTCCTCGACAAGATTGCCATCCCCTACGGCGGGCACATGGTGGCAGCTCTGGCATTAATGGAGTCACCCGCGATTGTCGTTGGTTTGATCTTAGTGCGGGTGTTTAACAAAAAAGCAGCAAATGAATCTAAAGACGAGGAAGAAAGTGCGGAAACTTCTTGGACTGAAGTGTTACGCGAGGCTTTTTTGAATGGCTCGGTCTTGCTGTTAATCGGTAGCCTGGTTATTGGCGTACTTACAGGCGGCGATGGCTGGGCAAAAGTACACTTATTTGTCGAAAAAGATCTTTTTTACGGCGCATTAATGTTTTTCCTGTTGGACATGGGACTAGTCGCCGCTAGGCGGATTCAAGATCTCCAGAAGACCGGAATGTTTCTAATTAGCTTTGCGATCTTGATGCCAGTTGCGAATGCTTTAATCGGGATACTTTTAGCCAAGGTAATTGGCATGGGTGAAGGTAACGCACTATTATTTGCCGTTCTTTGTGCGAGTGCTTCTTACATCGCCGTGCCAGCAGCAATGCGGATGACTGTACCCGAAGCTAATCCCAGTTTGTATGTATCGATGGCTTTAGCGATTACATTTCCGTTCAACATTATTGTTGGTATTCCGCTTTATCTACAAACTATTAAATTAATGGGAATTTAAATATGCTACAGTCTGTTAAAAAAGTGGAAATTATTGTCAGTTATCTCGAAGTCCCTGCCGTTTTAAAAATTCTCAAAAAGAATTTAGTTCAAGGCTATACTGTGATTAATAATGTTTCTGGCAGTGGCGAACATGGCTATTCTGGTGACGATCTAATTACCAATAGCTATATTATGATTATTTGTACCGAGCTTGCAATGGCGGAGCAATTATCAAATGCCCTGCAACCCCTACTCAAGAAGCTAGGGGGAATTTTTATCGTTACCGACGCTCAGTGGATCGCTCATTAATTATAGATGGGAGCTGGGAGATGGGAGATGGAAGTAAAAAGTAAGGAGTGCTATTACTCCTTACTCCTAAAATCCAAAACCTAATACCTAATACCCAAAACCCAATACCTAATACTTATTCAGCTTTCATGCTCCAAGCTAATAACATGCCTGCGATTCCTAATTTGCTAGCTTCTAATACCCAGTAGATCGAGTGCAGTTGGTTCATTTCGACAGGAATGGATTTTGTCGTTGCGAAAATATCCAAATCGATACCCAAGCCACTCATATAAGGAGTGAGGATAAAAGTATAGCTCATCGCGATCGCCAGCAGCATTCCCGCACCGACAAACATCTCCGTCTGCCGATCCAGCTTCGATACTTGGCTTGATGCCCACACACAGCTCAGTGCTGCCGCCGCACACAATAATTCTACGCGGTTGAAAATCCAGAAAATGCTATAACTAGCTGAAGCAAATCCACTACCTTCCATCATGCCAGTCATCCATAAAGTTGGCATGATGACTAGATCTAAAATTAAGCTACCGCTCAACCAAAATCCCAAGCTACCAACGATGAGATTCTGCCATCGCGTTGCAACCATCCGTTCGACTGAGAATCTATTATTGCCGCCACTGTTATATGCTTGTGTCATGTTATCCACCTCAGATCGATTGCTGCTTACTATTCAGGATAACTTATGAGACTGATAAGGAATACTAATTTTTGTATCGACCTAGCTCTTACTTATCGGTGGATTCGAGCGTTATGCAGTCATCGATCGCTTCTAAATACTGTTCCTCTAGTAAAAAAGCATGGCGATCGAATTTTACCACCCAATAATTACCCGGTTTGCGATCGATAATGCACCCGATCGTCCCAAGCTCTAACAAGTTGGGAGAGCGCAATGTCGGCATCGGATCGGCTGTTTTTAAATAAGTTGGTAACGCAACTACCCGCACAGTGGTACCAATGTTAAATTTTTGAGACATAAGTTATTACTTGTCAACGATCGGTTATTAATTATCAACGATAAATATTTTTTGAGATCGATCGCCAATTAGTGCCGCACCATACTATACTCAGATTCAGCGCATCTAGTCAGATCGGATAATTTTATCAAGTACCCACTGCTAAGTAATTAAATTAAACTACAGCAATCTAGATTGTGTCAGTCGATCGATTTTGAAGATCCTGTGCTACCATTATAGATGAAGATTATTTTCGGCTGTATGGTTCTTTTTACAAGCTTTTCTCCGAATCTAACTCTCTACACCTACAGGATTCTGGAGACAGCGATATGTCAATTTACGTCGGCAATTTATCCTACGAAGTAACGCAGGACGATTTGAACCAGACTTTTGCCGAATACGGTAAAGTAAAACGGGTTCAGTTGCCTACCGACCGGGAAACTGGTCGTCTACGCGGTTTCGCTTTCGTTGAAATGGAAACAGACGCAGAAGAATCTGCTGCTATCGAAGCTCTCGATGGTGCTGAATGGATGGGTCGCGACCTCAAAGTCAATAAAGCGAAGCCTCGTGAAGAAAAAGGTTCATTTGGTGGTGGTGGTGGCGGTGGCGGCAACCGTCGTTACTAAACTCAACCCTTAAAGTTCGAGTCTAAAAAAGTGAAAGGGCATACTCTAAGTTTGTCCTTTTTTGGTCGATAAATAGCTGAATGGAAATACATCCTTCAGCCTTAAAATAAGTAAGTTTGTGGATGGGTTAGGATGTCTCAAGTAATTCCCGGTGAAAGTGAAGGCATTGAGTCAGTGCTACGCCGATTCAAGCGAGAAGTCTCCAAAGCGGGGATTTTTCCTGATATGCGGAAGCACAGGCACTTTGAAACTCCAATTGAAAAACGCAAGCGCAAAGCGATTGCCAGACACAGACAAAATAAGCGTCGGTTCCGCACTTAATTCGCTCTCTGTCTGAAATAATTACCACTAGCAATCTGTTCGGAGAGTTATCTAACTCGATCGAGCAGATTTTTAGTATGGATGTATCTTCACCCGATCGGGATTTATTTAATTGCAACCGCTGTCGATCGAAGTGAATTATTTAAAGCGATCGAGAACAGCTTGTCCAAAGGCATACTTGATGCTTTTGCCATCATCGAAATCACACTTTTGCTCGCAAAAGAGCAGTACAGTCCTGCTTCTAGAAACCACGGTTGCCCATTGGGATCGATGCGGAAATCAAACAGACTGTAATGGCGGCAACCTAAAGCGATATGGCATTTTTTGGCGGCATCCCACACCCTAGCTGTAATTGGGTCGGCAGGATCGACAATCCAGGATTTGGTACTACCCTTGGCAACCATATATAAATCACCATTTTGGTTTTCACCGAGCTTATCGTCGTAGCGGCGAATAGGCTGGAGATCCCGATCCATGCGGTACTCTTCTAAAGGCAAACAGACAAGCTCCCCATCCCGAACCAGAATACCGCAGCGAACTTCTCGACCGAGTTCGATAAATGTCTCGACTAGCACTTCATCAGCATAAGTAAAAGCTGTCTTTAAAGCAGGCTCGTATTCATCGCGATTTCTGACTAAAGCTACCCCTAGAGAATTGTCTGCATTTACAGGCTTGATCACTGCTGGTGGTTCGATTGTCATTCTGACAGGCTCTGCCAACGAAGGTCGATCTCCGAGGCGCAGTAGTTCTCCTGACGGGATGTTCACACCTGCTGCGGCAACGATCGATCTAGTTTTAGCTTTATTCGCAGTTAATGCCATCACATCGGGAGTATTGCCCAAGTAGGGAATATCGAGCAGATCGAATAGAGCGCGGTAGTACGTCATGCCAGGGATACAAAACATCTGGGGCACCATGACATCGATTTTGAGTGCCGTTAGAGCTTGAACTGCCTCAACCACAGATACAGGGCTGGCTGCATCGATCGCTTCCCGACTCAGATCGGATGGAAACCGCCATTGACGATCGGGTGTAATATAAGCAATATAAAATTCATAGAGTGCGGGATTGGCGGTAGACTCCAGACAATCTTGAGCATACAGACGAGACAAATTGCCGTAAAACTCACTAACCGCAGACCCAACCAAGTGTAGAACGCGCATTACCATAAATTAATCTCCCGCAGGCTCGACAAGTTTACCAATATTAAAATCAATCCGCATCCAGCCTTTAAGCTGCCGCAAATTTTCTAGCAACAGCCAGGGAATCTGGGCGTGATGCACCATCAAAAACGGCAGTGGATCTGCCCAGTCAAAAATTGCATCTTTGCCACTTACAATAATTTTTAGCCGCTGCCCGATCTGCGTGGGCTGCGTCACCAATCGCCAAATTTCATGGTAAATCCAGTAAGTTGGACGACTGGATTTGAGGGGTTGAATGACGGGAACATCGCTCTCTAAATAAGCCCTAGCGACATCAGGATGGTTGTAGAACATCGTAATTGCTGAATGGGTGCGCGGATTACACTCGATCGCATACACACCTCCATCCTGTGTCTGAATGAAATCAAAGGAAACTTGCCCTGTCAGCTTCAGACCGCTGACAAACTTGCTCACCCATGCTTCGATCTCCGGTTTATCCACCATTTCATAGTTGATCTGGAAGGCTGACGATTCACAGCAACAATGCAGTTGCAATTCTCCATTCCGCACGGTGCTGTGGGTGCAATATTCTTGTCCCGAAATAAACGCTTGCATAATCCACGGATTATGCTCGGAAATCGGCAATTCGTCTACAAATGCTGCTGTCGCTAGCGGTGTCTCGCATGGCAATTGAGTCAGATTTAACCGCCGCACCGAGTCATAGGGAATGCTTTTGACAATGTATGCGTGTGCTTGCTTAGAAAAATCGAAGTCTAGGATTTGCTGAGGATCGGTGATGCAATAGGAATCAGGGACAGCCAAACCTAGCGATGTGGCAATCGCCGAAAATTTAGATTTATCATCCAGTTTTTGCACCAGTTCTGGATCGAAGTGCATCACTTCACAATACTTGGAGAGTACCTGTTTGGCTTCAGCATCATAATAACTGGCAACCGGACTACAGACGGGGATATAGACATCTACGCCTTCTTTTTGGACGATCTCTAACAGCGCATCGAGGTAGTCCTTTGCTTGAGGCTTGGGAACGGTGTAAAAGCGATCGACTGCCCAAGAGAATCGATGCCCTGTCAGCCAATATTTGTGCGATTCGACTAGGATGACTCGATGACCTGCTCGATCGAACGATCGAGCTAGCTGTAACGCTTTGGTCATTTTGCCGCCACTAATCAGAATCGTTTTCGGGTTGGATGCGATCGTTCTCGGTGGTTGAAATATAGCCGATCTGAGTAATGCGATCGCGGTGAGCGTAAGGTTAAATGGTAAGACTAACAGCAGCAATATCAAAGTTGCGACTGTTTTGACGGTCGTTGTCATTACCTCCTGTGGCTGTTTGAGATCTGTTTTTTCAAAACCCATGATGGAATGTAATTTGGGAAAATAATTCGGACTATCTCAATCGAAATTTTAGCCATGTTAGACAGCTACCGCGATCTTTAAATCGCGGTAGAAATGCAAAACTCGACAGATATTGGTGGGGAGGGCGGGTTTGTTGAGATTTGGTAGTGCTAGGCGGGAATTTCTAGCATAAACCCGCCCTCCCCCACCAAAAAATCTCGAATGGGTTCTACACTCGGCGAATCAATGTCAGACCATCTCGCAACGGCAACAATACCCGATCGATCCTCGGATCTTCCGCGATTGTCTGATTAAACGTGGCGATCGCCAGCCCATTCGCGGTAGACTCACCCGCTAGGTAGGGTTGCCCCTGCATCAGCGTATTATCCACACAGATCGAGCCGTGTGGTGCCAGCAAGTCATTGTCTAGCAAGAAGTTCACATAGTTTACATAACCCCCCTTATCGGCATCGATAAAGACCAAATCGAACTTCTCATTCGCCGCAGCTAACTGCTGAAGTGTCGCCATTGCTGGAGCTACCTTGACCGATATCTTATGCCCGTTTGGAGATTCGTTAAAACATTCCTGAGCAAATTTCGCCACATAAGCATCGACCTCACAGGCAACCACTTCGCCATCATCGGGTAGAGCTTCAGCCATCGCTAGAGCAGAGTAGCCTGTAAACATGCCGATTTCTAATACTCGCCGCGCTTGGGTGACGTGGATGAGAAATTTGAGAAATTGACCTTCGACATGCCCTGAGAGCATTTCCTGCTCTAGCTGATGTCCGGTTTCGCGATCGACAAACCGCTGGCTCCAGTCTTCGGATTGAGTCCGGCGCACCAGTGCTGCTAGAGCGGGAGACTCTGGTGTCGTACAGTGACTCAGGTAAGGATCTAAGCCACTTGCCAACTCGCAAGCTTGGCGCAGTTCAGACTTCAACTTGGCATCGATGTCTGCGGCTGCTAGCTGTTGACTGACAAATTCAAGTTTTGCGGCTAAGATTCCCAGCGGTGTCACTGGTCTGGATGATGGCAATGTCGAGACTACTGTCATGCTTCCACCCCGACAGAAGCAGGAGCAACCGAGTTTAATGAAATGAACATGTCTTCACCATCGCCACCGCGAGGATAGTCCTGACAGATTTCTTTGTGAATCGCCAGATACTCGTCTAACTCAGCTCTGGTCAGATCGTTGAGGAAAGAACAACTGCCGATCGGGTGAGGTACTGCGGCTCTGAGCAAGCCATCTCGCGTCCTGCCGATCGATTCTGTGGCTTTCCACAATAGTTCGGGCGTTAGATAAGAGCTATCGATCGCCAAACCGATCCGGCTCATCAATCCTAAAATCCGGTTGCGTTCGCCGACCGAAATATAACCCCGCTGCTGAGCAATGGTCGCCGAGAATGCCATATCGATATTCACGCTATGACCGTGAAACATTGGAATTGATGGCGTTAGTTCCAAGGTTGGACTCCAGGTATGACCGTAAGCAATTACCCGATCGAGGTCTAGCTCGTGTAAATTGGGTACCTCTAGACCGAGCATGGTATTAATCGCATCATACGTCACCTTGTGCGCGACATTGCGTAGCTCAGACGTACCATCTAAGTAGCCAAAGTGTGTGTGTAACAGGTCTTCACCATATTTTTCTAACAGCTCAAAGATGCCATTATTCGCGACCACAGCGATTTTGATCAGCTCCGCCATGCCGTTTCGTACCTGATCTACAGGTAGGGTCTTGAGGAAGGAGAAGTCTAGAATCACCTTTTGCGAAGCATGATAAGCACCAAGCCTGTTTTTTAATTTACCGTGGTTGACGGCTACTTTGATCGCCACACTGGCATCAATCAGCCCAATCAGTGTCGTGGGCACTCTGATATAATTCGTGCGACGGCGATAAGTTGCACAAGCAAAGCCCGCTACATCTGTGGTTAAACCACCGCCAACGACTAAAACGGGTTCTTTGCGTACCAAACCAAAATCTGCAAACGCATCGACAATTCGCTCGACCGACTGTAGCGTTTTATCTGTCTCTTTAATTGAAACGGGAAAGACCGTTAGGTCGATTTGATAATGCTGGAAATATGCTTGGATCTGCTCGCCATAAAAACCGTACACAGTTTCATCTACAACCATTAGACAGCGACCAAATTGACTATAGCTGTCGGCAATCTCCGCGTTCTCAATTGCAAAAGCTCCATTTACATAAAGCAAACTGAAGTCAATTTTTTCGTATCCCTCAACATGAAAAGCTGTTTCTGTAGCCTGGAAAGTTGCTTGAACGTTAGTCATTATATTTTCCTAATGTCTTTGATACATGCCACTTATATAGCTCTTTATAGAACTTAACAATCTTTCTAAGAATTATCAAGTCGATTACCTACGGTACGCTACGCGAACGAGCCTCCATCGTCGCAGAATTCAGGCTAGGAGGGTGAGCTAGTTTATACAATTGGTTCGCCCAACACCAGCCCCCGATGCAATACTCGATCGCCGATAACCTCTGAGTGGTCGGCACGATGCATCGTGCAACGGTTATCCCAGATCGCGATGTCGCCGATTTGCCATCTGTGACGGTAAAGTCGGTAGTGGCGAATTGAATGCTGATACAGCAGCCGCACGAGCCGTTGCGCTCGTTCGCACCGCGTCGGCTCTGCCGAATCGATTGGCATACCAGAGATCGCCTGACAGCGTTCTGGTGTCGATAAAAATAAGGCTAATCGATCGGAAAGAGGATGCCGTAGAAATAGAGGATGCCAACTTTGGTTTTCTTGATGCTCGTCAAGTTTTAGCCCAGACATGACGTGGAGCACCCGCGCCTCGGCAAGCTGCTCTTTCACAGTGCTGGGCAATGTCTCATAAGCACGGTATTGATCCGAGAATAGGGTTGCCCCACCAGATGCCGGAATAGTTACAGCACGCAATGCTGTGAAAGCGGGCGGTCTGGCAACATAGCTGGTATCTGTATGAAAAACGCTCCTCGGTGGTCGATCTCGCCCAACATTGCTGACAACATTTAGATCGGGTTGATGTGCTACTGGGATCTCACCCGCTGTAAAAGTCATCACTCCCAATCGACTCAAGAAAGCTACAAAGTCGGCATCACTCACGGCTTGCCTGCGGAAGACGAGCAAGCCATTACTTGCAATGATATGCTTTAAAGAAACTAGATCTCGATCGTCGATCTCTGTGATGTTAATCTCGTTCACCTCAATTCCAAATGGCGATAGTTCGCGAAAGTTCATATTTGCTTGAATCATAATTTATTGCTGTACAGCTTGCTCGATCTCTTATTTGAATTACTCGCAAGAAACTTTTGCAGATCGTCAAAATCTAATCGATCGACCAAATGCTTTGCTCGATTAAAGTCGTGATGAGCGGTGTTTTGATTTGGAAATGCGATACAATCTAAGCCCGCTGAAATCGCAGATTCTAGCCCTCCTAAGTTATCTTCAATTGCAATGCAATTATCTGGCTTTTCACCCAGCTTTTCTAGGGCAAAAGTGTAAGCGGCTTTATCTGGCTTTGGGCGATCTATGCGATCGGCATTTGTGATGAGATCGAAATCATTAACCTGGATAATTGGGTGCAGAGCTGCCATCAGTAAAGAAATATTTTCCTGAGCAGTTGTTGTTACAAAAGCAATTTTCAAACCTTTGATTTTTGCACTCTGAATTGTTTCAACTACGCCTGAGCGAGGTTGTAACTGAGATTCGGTTAAGCTGTTTTGAAAAAATTCGGACTTCGATCGATGAATTGTCTCAGCATCAACTGTTTGCCCGATCGAATCAGCATAATCGGCAATCCGATTTTGACCGCCGCTGTTTTCTAGCATTGTCAGATACTCTTCTCGATGCCAATCCCAGTCGAGTCCATGAGCCTTGAAAGCTTGATTGAAAGCCTGTCTTTGCAGTTCGGATGTATCTGCGATCGTACTAATAGAGCCAAAGAGAATAGCTGGCATAGAATTCCTCAATTATTTATAATTTCTAATTATCTGTACCCAACCGCAAGTTACATTATGTTGTGCTTGCCATTCCAATATCTTAAATTTATTACAATTCGCTGGCATCTATCAATAGGAATATAGAATAGATGCCAAAAGCTAAATTGAATATTCTTTGTCGAAATTTGCAAGGAATCGCTTGCTGCTATTACTTATTTTGACTGGGATAACTTCCTAAGATGTGGTTCGGCAAGCTGATGATTCTTTGAGCAGCAATGTCATAGGTTAAGTCATACTTTCCACGCATTCACGATCGTTAAACCTACCAACGCAAAACACACAACAATTATCGTCCAAAACCAACCTTCTTCGATCGCACCATTTTTACCTAGCAATACTAGTAAGCTAAAACCCACGACAGTCGGCGGTAAAATTAGCGGTGCGATTAGAACTGCTTCAATTAAAGATCGCGCTCGGCCTCGGTAATAGTACATTCTATAAGCGACGCTCGTTTCCAACCCAAATGTAAAAAATGTTGCCAGTAGAGATACTTTAAGAGAAATCCATAATGGTGAAAGATCGGGCATTAACATGCGATCGCGATGCAATTTCCTAGAAGATCGATGCTAAGATTCAGCAACCCCAAATCCATATTTTATAAATATAGCTCGTGCCGATTTACTTTGTAAAAAATCGATGTATTGTTTCGAGGCGGCTGGCAATTTACTAGACTTTAAAACTGCGATCGAATATTTAATTGGAGCGTGTAATTTAGGATTTGCTATTGCCACGATCTCGATTTTATCCGAACTTCTCGCGTCGGTAAGATAAACTATTCCGGCATCGACATCGCCAGTTTCTACCGCCGTCAACACCGCGCGGACATTACTCGCTAATATAAATTTAGATTTTACCCGATTGAATATTCCTAAACTCTTAAATACTTCAGTTGCATATTGTCCCGCCGGAACAGTGCGAGGTTCGCCAATAGCAATGCGTTGAATTTGAGATCGATCGAGTTGCTGAAAATTTGTTATTTTTAAGGTAGATTGTTTGGGAACGATTAGCACCAATTTATTTGTTAATAAATTGAGATAAGTTCCTGCTACTAATAATTCCTTTGCTTTCAGCTCATTCATTTGCTTGTCAGCCGCTGAAATAAATACATCTACAGGCGCGCCGCGTTCGATTTGTTGTTGCAAGGCACCAGAAGCCGCAAAATTATAATTGACTGGCTGGGTGGCATTTGCATTAGTGTAGAGTGGGGTAATTTCTTGCAGTGCCTTCTGGAGGCTGGCTGCTGCTGCGACTAAAATTGTCGATGTCGAAGCTGGAGATCTAAATGCACGGTGCTGTATTTGGAGCGTAAAAAAGATCGCCAAGATCGTTGCCAGTAGACTCAAAAGTCCTAATTGCCAAGACTTTATACGCATAAAATTAATGAGGTAAAAATGGACGCTTGCGCGTCCACTTGCTAAAGCTTATTTTAAATTAGCAGCAGCAAAATCCCAGTTTACCAAGCTATCTAAGTAGGTACTGATAAAATCAGGGCGGCGATTTTGGAAATCGA
>NZ_JANPLS010000221.1:0-5752 GCF_031422475.1 Chamaesiphon sp. VAR_48_metabat_403 | reverse complement strand
GGCACGCGAATGAGATCGGACTTACCCAAAGTATTACACTTACTGGGAGGACGATCGCTTGTCGAGCGGGTATTAATTGGTTGTCAGGAGTTACAACCCGAACGACAACTGGCGATTGTTGGCTATCAAGCCCACCGAGTCAAAGCAGCAATGGTCGATTATCCCGACTTAGAATTTGTCGAGCAGACGCAACAATTGGGTACCGGACATGCAGTTCAACAACTGCTACCCCATTTAGCCGATTTTCAGGGAGATTTATTGGTATTAAATGGCGATGTGCCACTGCTGCGTCCCGAAACCCTCAGCGCACTCTTACAGACGCACCAGCAGCATCAAAATGCGGCCACGATACTTACAGCTCAAATTGCCAATCCGCAAGGCTACGGGCGCGTATTTTGCGATAGCAACAATCTGCTCCAAGAAATTATCGAAGATCGCGATTGTACCGCCGAGCAACGCCAAAATCGTCGGGTAAATGCGGGGATATATTGCTTTAACTGGCAAAAACTTCAGGAAGTTTTACCCAAATTGCAAAGCAATAACAGTCAGCAAGAATATTACATCACCGATGCGGTCAATTTTCTCTCACCCGTGATGGTATCCGATGTCGCCGACGATCGCGAGATTTTAGGCATTAACGATCGGCGACAATTGGCGACTGCTTATCAAATTCTTCAATCGCGGATCGTCGATGATTGGATGGCGGCTGGTGTCACGATTATCGATCCGGCTAGCGTGACGATCGACGATACCGTTAAAATTGGGGTCGATGCGATTATCGAACCGCAAACTCATTTGCGCGGTAATACAACCATCGGGAGTGGTAGCCGGATCGGCCCGAATAGTTTAGTTGAAAATAGCCAAATCGGCACGAATGTGACGCTGATGTATTCGGTGGTTGTCGATAGTTCGATCGGTCATAATGCGATCGTCGGGCCATTCGCACACATCCGTCAACAGGGACAAGTTGGCGAATTTTGTCGGGTGGGTAACTTTGTCGAGTTGAAAAAAAGCACGATCGGCAATAATACCAATATCGCTCATTTGTCTTATATCGGCGATGCGACTGTGGGCGAACGAGTTAACATCGGTGCGGGCACGATTACTGTCAATTACGACGGAAAAAATAAGCATCAAACCGTTATTGGTAATTTTACCCGCATCGGCTCCAATAACACGCTGGTCGCACCATTAACTATCGGTGCCCAAGTTACCACCGCCGCAGGTTCTACCATCGTCAGCGATATCCCCGATGACTGTTTGGCAATCGCCCGATCTCATCAAACCATTAAACCCGGTTGGCGACCAAAATGGCACCAAGATTAGTCGGATTTTGTAGAAAAGGCTGGCTCTTGCTCCCTCCCCTTGTAAAGGGGAGGGCTGGGGTGGGGTAAAGGACTACTATCGCATCCAATAACTTGTAGGCTGTAAATATCGATCGAGGAAGAGGATCGCCACCCGCAAAATCCAAACTGATTACGACTCAAACATCCTGAGTTCCGTAAGTCGATATTGCCCGTACGCTATTAAAGCAAAAATCAGCACCGATCGCACACCATAACCACAAGGAAAGTACAAAAATCTGACCTACTTTCATGAGTAATGGCGACGATCGCTGAGTGTCAATAGATACCAGAGATCTTGCCTTCATTACCGAACTATCGTCGAGCGGAAATACTAATTCTGGGCATTGCGACATCTTCAGATTCGACGCTCCAAACCCATTACCAGTGGGCAATGCCGATCGAACTAGAGGAGTGGCAAAAGCAGATAATCTCGGATGAAGGGGTTCTGACATAGGATATTAAAGCGAGCGGCAACAAATCGGGGTGGGAGTAAAAAATGTTTGGATCGGTCGAGTCAACGATGTACTCGACACTATATTTTCGCTACAAAGCCAACGGTGAATTAAAATTCAGCCCGATTTTCGATAGCTTGGAAGATAATTCACTTGCAGCATTACTTGTAAGTTAAATATCGTCAAATTACGATCTAATGCGATCGAGTTTAATCGAAATTGATACCAATATTAATCCGAAGATCCCCGGATTTATTCAAATGTATTTTGGCTGAGTCTGCGTGTAAATACGTATACGTGTATATTTCGATCGCTCGATCGGCAGATGCCATCAGTCACGCTCAATTCTTAACACCAAACCTCATGAATCGCAGCTTCTGGATTATTGCACTCATCAATATCATTAACTCACTGAGTTTTACAATTCTCATTCCGACAATTTATCAATATGGGAGAGAGTTTAATTTAAGCGATATTGAGACTAGTTTTCTATTTGCAATTTTTTCGATCGCTCAATTTTTTGCCACGCCAATTATTGGCAAACTGTCCGATCGATTTGGTAGAAGACCGCTATTAATTATTAGTCTAGCAGGTACGGTAGTTGGTAATTTTTTAGCGGGCACGGCACCGAACGCCTCAGTATTATTTTTGGCGCGGTTTTTAGATGGAATTACGGGTGGAAATATTTCAGTCGCTCAGGCAGTTATTTCGGATGTAACTACACCAGAAAATAGAGCTAAGGGTTTTGGGATCTTTGGAGCATCATTGGGATTAGGATTTGTAATGGGGCCAGTTTTAAGTTTAGTGGCTCAACAAAGATCGTTAGGTACGGCATTTTTAGTATCGGCGGTATTTGCAGCGATCGCTTTAGTAATTACGATCTTTTTCTTGCCAGAAACACTACCAGAAAGATCCGAAGAGCGCGTGAATATCTTCGATTTAGGTCTGCAAGATTTAATTACCGGATTAACCTTTCCCAAATTAGGTATTCTGTTTATTATCAATTTGTGCGTCGGCACCACATTTACTTTATTCACCTTTGCTTTTCAACCATATTATCTCAAGGTTTTACATCAAGACAATAAATCTTTAACATTATTATTTCTGGCGATCGGTGTCGTTGGAGTCATCGTTCAGATTCAAGGCGTTAAGATTATGACTAGATATCTGAGCTTAGTCAAAATTTTATTTTTAGGATTATTTTTCAGAAGTTTATCTTTTGTATTGATGCCAATTATTCCCGACATTTACTTCTTTCTAATTATCAGCACGATTTTCTCATTATTTAATTCATTGGTACAGCCAATGATTAGCACTCTAATTTCGCTCAATACCAGCCCAGAAGAACAAGGTAGAATGTCTGGGCTGAATGCTTCATATCTGAGTGCAGCCAACGGTATCGGCCCGATTATCGCCGGATTGATGGTCAACCAGGATCGTCCAGAAACTTATGGTTACCCGCTATATTTAGCAGGCATATTTACATTCATAGTCCTGTATTTTGCAATTCGCCAAAGACGTAAATATACGCCCAAATTAGCAGTACAATAACCAAACTAATTAATCTTGCTTCCAAGTTTTGAGCTGTAAATACACCAAAATAGAAGTGAAGGCAAATAATACCATCGCCGCTGCTGCTGCATAGCCAAAATCAAATCTGGCAAAAGCCCGATCGTAAATATAATAAACTAATAAATTAGTAGAATTTAGCGGGCCGCCACCAGTAATTATATACACCTGCTCGAAACTTTTAAGTGTAAAAATCGTGGTCGTAATTGCAGTGAAAATTAATGTCGATCGTAGTCCCGGCAGGGTAATATACCAAAACTGCTGCCAACTATTGGCTCCATCTAATTCCGCAGCCTCGTAACGATTGGTAGGAATAGCTTGCAATCCAGCTAAAAATACGACCAGATTAAAACCAATTTGTTTCCAAACACTTACTAAAATAACCACAGGCATTGCCCACACCGAATCACTCAACCAAGCAATCTTAGCAACTCCAAAATTACCGAGCAAACTATCGATCGCACCATCAGTTTGAAACAGCCATCTAAACCCCAATCCAGCCGCAACTAACGAAACGATCGAGGGAATAAAATAAATCGTTCTAAATATACCTGTAAATGGTAACTTCCGATTGAGTAATACTGCCAACCCTAACGGAATAATCGTACTCGGAACCACCGTCCCAACTGTAAAATAAATCGTATTGAAAATAACTTGCCAGAAATCTGGACTGACTAGCAATCGAACATAATTTTTTAATCCAACCCAGTGTACGCCCGATCTCGTAAAGCTGCCACCAGTAAAACTGAGATAACCTAAATAAATAATTGGGAAAACTAAAAACAAACCTAATATAATTAAGGCTGGTAATAAAAATATTCCTGCCGCTATATCCTCTCGATCGATTAGTTTGCCAAACCGTTCTAACCAATACCGATCCGATTTAGATTTGCCAATATTCATCATCGTGTCAACATATTACCTGTGAGACTAAATGCGCGGACTTCACTAATTTTGACAGGCACGACTTTACCACGTAGCTCTTCGATATCGCCGTTGAAAAAAGTGAGGCGATTGCCGCCTGTTCTGCCGAGCACTTGGTCGGGATTTTTGGTGTTGCGTTCTTCGACTAAGACCGATTCTACCCGATCGAGATACCGCCCAGATCGCTCGATCGCAGTTTGAGAAACTAAATGATTGATCCGTTGCAATCTGTCGATTTTTACTTCTTCACTGAGTTGATTATTCCACACTGCCGCAGGAGTATTCGGACGGGGGGAATATGCCGCCGTATTCACCATATCAAACCCAATATCGGCGATTAGTTGCAGAGTTCTATCGAACTGTGCTTCTGTTTCGCCAGGGAATCCAACGATCGCATCGGCACTAATTGAAGCATCGGGCATATACTGACGGATGGTATCGACAATCCGGCGATATTTCTCGTGGGTATATCCGCGCGACATGGCTTTAAGAATATCGTTATCTCCCGACTGAAACGGAATGTGGAAATGTTCGCAAACTTTAGGTAATTCGTGGCAGGCTTTAATCAATCGCTCGGTAAAATAACGCGGATGACTGGTGGCAAATCTAATTCGATCGATGCCTTCAGTATCGTGAATATAGTAAAGTAAATCTGTCAGCGTATTTAAGTGCCGACCTTCGACAGTAGAGCCAGGTAAATCGCGCCCATAAGCATCAATATTTTGACCGAGTAAGGTAATTTCTTTATAACCTTGACGTGCCAATTCTTTAATTTCCGATCTAATTGCTTCAGGCGTGCGCGATTGCTCGATGCCACGCACGTTGGGTACAACACAATAGGTACACCGTTCGTTACAACCATAAATTACATTTACCCAAGCGGTGACGCTACTATCGCGGCGCGGTTTAGTAATATCTTCGATAATGTGGACGGGTTCGGTAGCAACTACCTGAGAGCCAGTCAATACTTGCTGTAACAAGTCTTCGAGGCGATTGGCATGTTGCGGCCCCATAATTAAATCTAGTTCGGGAATGCGGCGCAACAGAGCCTCACCTTCCTGCTGGGCGACGCAGCCTGCCATAATCAAGATCAGATCGGGACGATCTTTTTTGCGACGAGTTTGTTTGCCTAAGTAAGAGTAAACTTTTTGCTCCGCCAGATCGCGGATGGTGCAAGTATTGTAAAGGATCAGGTCTGATGTTAGCGGATCGTCCGACCATTGAAAGCCCATTTTTTCTAAGATCCCACCCATCCGCTCGGAATCAGCTTTATTCATCTGACAGCCAAATGTAGTGATGTGATAGCTGCGGTTTTCAGGGTTCATGTAGGTTATCGATACCAGTATTCAAGCCGTGCGAATATATTATAGAAGATTGCACCCATAAGATGAGCTTTTGTGACTAGGAACACCAAATGCTTTTGACAGGTGTCTGTCTCCGTGGTAGGATTGTAGATTGTGT
>NZ_JANPLS010000220.1:0-6974 GCF_031422475.1 Chamaesiphon sp. VAR_48_metabat_403 | reverse complement strand
CCAACTTGCCAATCTCCAAAATCTAGCAGATCTGCCCCTAT
This sequence comes from Chamaesiphon sp. VAR_48_metabat_403, assembly GCF_031422475.1. Classification (NCBI taxonomy): domain Bacteria; kingdom Bacillati; phylum Cyanobacteriota; class Cyanophyceae; order Gomontiellales; family Chamaesiphonaceae; genus Chamaesiphon; species Chamaesiphon sp. VAR_48_metabat_403. Next base: position 6,933 of record NZ_JANPLS010000220.1, on the reverse strand, counting down.
CTACATATCTCAAAAGTTCGGGTACTCGCGATACTTGGTTGAAATTGCTAGTGATGTATAGTTACTCAATTCCGTTTGAACTAATTGATGATTTTCCGGCAGAATTAGCGATTCCGACTTTGCGTGCTTATATTTCGACTAACTGGGTACGGGTGAAAGGTGGCGTATATACTTATATCGAAAAAATCCTAGAGCGATTTAAGGGGAAGATCGTACTGGGTGTTGAGATCGATCGGATTATTAGAAGTCCTGATGGTGTCAAAATTATGATGTCTACAGGTGAAATTTATGAGTTCGATCGAGTCGTCTTTGCTACTCCACCAGATCGAGTAATGGCACTACTCGCCGATCCAACAGATGCCGAAACGAAACGTTTTGCTGAGTGGAAAGCTAATCATATCACTAGCATAGTTCACCAGGATGATACTATGTACGATCGCTTTGGCATCTACAAACCCTCAGAATTTGATTTCTTCCAGACAGATACCCGCTGGGGCTATAACGGCTATCTCAATCAACTTTGTGACATCTCATCGCCACCGCATTATTTCTTATCATTCCAACTAGAAGAATTAATTGCACCAGAACAAATCATTCATACTCAAGCACATCACACTCCAATGTACACCACCGAATCCTTCCGCTACCGCGATGAAGTGGTTGCGACTAATGGTGAAAACTATACCTATCATGCAGGAGCCTATCTTGGTGACGGTTTGCATGGTGGCGCGATTACATCAGCTATTCGAGTCGCTCAATTAATTGGCGTGAGCCTGGAGTCTATTTCCTCAGTCGAAAGCAACCGAGAGCGAATTTCGTTCGCATAGTCTGTATTCTAATTATTTCAAATTCTGTTCCAAATCAAGCTGTCATCAAATTGGGGAATTTTTGAGATTACTTTTAGTTTTGCCTACCCCTTTTGAGTGAAAATATATTGAAAATTCAGCATTAAAATCTGTCTATATATAGACAGACAGATTAGATAACCATGGTTATGTATAGCAACAAAAACCCATAAAATAATAAATTAAATGTTGAGATATATATTTTCAATAGTAGTAGACTGAAAATATCTTCCTCACGAAATCTTCACAAATTTAGTTTAGGATGGAATGTAATAAATTCGCATTATAAATTCATTAAATAGTTATTCTATTTGCCATCTGGCATCGGAGTATTTTACTGCAAATACTTCGATGCCAGATGGCAACTTAATAGCATGATTTTTACTCGGATGACGACGCTAATGACAGGTTTTGTAAATTTAGTAAATTGGCTAAAACACCATGAGTACTGCGATTCTCTTTCAGAGAGAAAGAAAGACCCCAAGCGATATGACGGAAATCCATAAAACTCTGAATAACAGGCGACAATCGCCGATCTGACTACGCAAGATACATTCAACGACCTGAACTAGCTAGAAACTTACAAATACATCAATAACAACAGAAATTAGATGTTAAACAAAATTGAACTGACTAAAACTGTACCCCAAGAACGCTGGGGTGAATTCTTCGACCAGTTTTCTGACGGAAATCGGGGACGACATATCTCGATCGAAATTATGAATTCCGAAGGTGCTGAAGAGTTGATTCAGAATGCGCCATTGATGGCGATAATTTACGATCGACCTGGCAAGGGTAACGATCTAGTGATTGAAACAGGTAAAGATGAAGTCACTTACGCTCACACTGTCGATGCCCCTACTGAAGTCTTAACCGGACAGAGCGAGAGTGGACGGATGCTGGCAGTTTGGATTAGTGATGCTAGTGGGACAAAAACATTAGTTAAGTTACAAGCAGTCGAACCATAGCAGTAAATTTCTAAAACACAATAATTAATATTCTCAATCGATTCTCGTTCCGAGAGGCTACGCCAACGCGGTTGAAAGAATACATCGACTCGATCGAGTTAGCAACATACGATCGTCGTGATGCCAAAGCAGTCCTTGGCAATTTTTAGATGATGGGCTAGCAGGCGGGGTGCTCAGTGCCTGTATTCACGATCCAGACGGCAATACGATTCTCATGGGGAGAGGCTCCGCCAACGAACTCGAACAAATCCTCAGCTAATTAGATCTGTACGATCTCGACCGCTGGATGGCTTTTGTGACGGGCTATCTCCACCCTGCTTTTTTTCCATTCGATCGACCAGAACGCTACTCAACCGATCGTCACGGCCGTGCTAAACAAGCAACAAAGGAAGCATCTTATAAATTAATCGATCGGATATATGAGTATTTAGATCGACATTTAAACGGTAAAGAATTTGTAGTTGGAAACCGCCTGACGATTGCTGATGCTTATGCGTTTGCGATGGTTCGTTGGGGAAATAGTTTGCCGAATGGTTCAACAAATTATCCCAATCTAGATCGCTTTTATCATTATTGGTGCGAAGACTCGGCTGTAAAACGTGCGATGGAGCAACAGCACATTCATTAGCTAAGTTGATTTGGGGAGCGACACGATCCGTAATGGCTTATTTAATGGCACCTATGAGTCGATTATCTCGGATAATCCTCGTCAAATCATCACCAACACTTAGGGATATACCCAATCGAAGTAACAATAAATTTGGAGAATAATCATGAAGACTAATGCTTACGCCGCTCAAACCGCCACAACTCCACTCGCACCATTCACAATCGAACGCCGCGATGTCGGCAAACATGATGTTGCGATCGAAATTTTATACTGCGGGGTCTGCCATTCAGACTTGCATACCGTCCGCAGCGAATGGAATGGTACCACCTATCCATGCGTACCCGGTCATGAGATCGTCGGACGGGTTGTAAAAGTTGGCAAAGATGTCAAAAAATTCAAAGAAGGCGATACCGTTGGGGTTGGTTGTATGGTCGATTCCTGCCTCACTTGTGCCAACTGCAAGGAAGATCTAGAGCAATTCTGCACGGTTGGCACAGTATTTACCTACAACTCTCCTGACAAGCACACTGGTGGAACTACCTACGGTGGCTATTCCCAGAGCATTGTGGTGGATAAAGCTTTTGTGCTGAAAATTCCCAAACATTTGGATCTAGCCGCCACCGCACCACTGCTCTGCGCTGGCATCACCACTTATTCGCCATTGCGCCGCAACAAGGTGAGCAAAGGTCAGAAAGTTGGCATCGTCGGACTAGGCGGACTCGGACACATGGGTGTGAAACTAGCAAAGGCTTTGGGCGCACACGTCGTAGTCTTCACCACCTCGGCAAATAAAGTTGAAGACGCGCTCCGGCTCGGAGCGGATGAAGTCGTCAATTCCAAAGATGCCGACGAGATGAAAAAACATCTTAATAGTTTCCATTTCATTCTCGATACCGTGTCCGCACAACACGACATCAATGCCTATCTACTGCTGTTGGGACGCGACGGTAATCTCACTCAAGTCGGCGTGCCCCCCGAACCCCTTTCCCTCAACGTAGGTAGTCTGGTCTTTGGTCGGCGCAGTCTTAGCGGCTCGCTAATTGGTGGTATTAAAGAAACTCAGGAGATGTTGGATTTCTGCGGCAAGCACAACATCACCGCCGATATCGAACTTATTCCCATTCAGAAGATCGATGAAGCTTACGATCGATTGGTGAAAAGCGACGTAAAATACCGCTTCGTCATTGATATGGCTTTATTTAAACAGGCTTTGTGAAAATCATCAATTCCACAAACTCAATCAAAAACACAACAGGAGACATTATGGCTCAGACAACAGTAGATAAATTCATCCAAGCAGTTAACGAAGATCTAAATATGATTGCAAAACTCAAAGCAGCAGTAGATATCGAATCTTACTATCAAATCGCCAAAGAACATGGTTATCATTTCACCGCTGAAGAACTTCATTCAGAGTTAAGTAAAAAATCCCTGGAAGAGTTGGCGATGAAGATAAATCCCGGTCTATCACCACGAAAACACCTAGATGGTCGATAGAAAATCGTGACAGATTTGACTAATTGCGAAATACGACTAGTTTTCAGTCCCATTATTTCAACAGCATGAACACTCTCACCCGTCCTCGCGAATTGATTTACACAGACTGGACACTAATTGAACCTGAATTCGACCCCATAAAATTACGCGCTAGAGAAACCGTCTTTACGATCGGTAATGGTTATTTAGGCACGCGCGGCAGCTTTGAAGAAGGCTACCCCAAAGCGTTGCTAATTACCTTAATTAATGGGGTTTATGACGATATCCCCGTGGTTTATACCGAGTTGGCAAATTGTCCTGACTGGTTGTTTTTGGTAGTAATTATTAATGGCGAGCAGTTTCGGCTTGATGCTGGGGAAATTCTCACATATGAGCGGCGACTGGACTTGCGACAGGGGGTTTTGAGTCGATCGATCCGGTGGCGCAGTCCGATCGGTAATACCGTAGATTTGAAGTTCGATCGGTTTGCTAGTTTGGCAGACGAGCAGGTATTAGCACTGCGGTGTGAGATTACGCCGATCGATTTTGATGGCACCATCGAGGTGCGATCGAGCATTAATGGCTATCCCGAAAATCAAGGCTTTGACCACTGGGAGCATCTCGACAGAGGCAAGACAGAGCAGGGAGTCTGGCTGCACGTTCGCACCCGCAGTACCGAGATCGAACTCGGTATGGCAGCGAAAATGACCACGATTGACATCGATGCTCGATCGGCGGTGATAAATACCCCCGACTGTCCTACCTTGACGACCACTTTTATCGCCACAGCAGGACAGCGCATCAGCGTAGAGAAGCTAGTAACAGTGTTTACCTCTCGCGAAACCAAATCACCAGTTCAGGCGGCTCAAGCCAAATTAGCCAACCTACCAGCTTATCCAATTCTCCTCGCTGCCCATCAAAAGGCGTGGGAAGCAGTTTGGGAGCATAGCGATATCGAGATTGAGGGAGATCTTACCGCTCAGTTAGCAGTTCGCTACAACTTGTTTCAACTTTTCATTGGTGGCTGTACCAATCAGGGTTCGCTAGATATAGACCCTGACAGTGTTCCCGCCAAAACCTTGTCGGGATTTGGCTATCGGGGGCATATCTTTTGGGATACGGAAATTTTTATCCTGCCCTTTTTCACCTTCACGCAACCCGCGATCGCCCGTAATCTCCTCAATTATCGCTATGATACCCTAGCTGGAGCAAGACGCAAAGCCGCTCACGCTGGTTACAAAGGGGCAATGTTTGCCTGGGAAAGTGCGGCAACTGGCGATGAGATGACCCCCAAATGGTCGTTGCCCTGCGATCCTTATGTAGAGCCGATTCGGATCTGGAATGGAGAGCGCGAGATTCATATTAGTGCCGACATTGCCTATGCTGTCTGGCAATACTGGCAAGCAACGGGCGATGATGCGTGGATGCGCGATCGCGGAGCCGAAATTATCCTCGATACTGCGTTATTCTGGCTGAGTCGGGTAGAGTGGCACGAAAAGCAACAACGCTACGAACTATGTGGGGTGATTGGTACCGATGAATACCACGAGGATGTCAGAAACAATGCCTACACCAATCGGCTAGTGCAGTGGCATCTAGAAAAAGCTCTGCAAGTCTATGAGTGGCTACAAGAAACGTTTCCAGCGCGGGCAAATGAACTGAGCCAACAGCTCCATCTCACGCCAGTACAGATATTAGCTTTTCACTCGACGATCGCTCAGATGTATATCCCTTACAATCCTCAAACATTGCTAATCGAGCAATTTGAGGGGTTTTTCGCGCTCCAGGATATCGACTTGAGTGACTATGAACCGCGCACTAAGTCGATTCAAACCGTCCTCGGTATGGCGAAAACAAATCAGAGCCAAGTTATCAAGCAACCTGACGTATTGATGCTGCTCTATCTCCTATTCAACACGCCAGAATTTGCCAATCGCCAGGATATCTTGCACGAAAACTGGAACTACTACACTCCCCGCACCGATATCACCCAAGGCTCGTCTCTCGGTTCATCCGTTCAAGCACTCCTCGCCGCAACTCTGGATAAATCCGTAGATGCTTACGAACATTTTATGCGGGCAGCCCTCATCGATCTCACCAACACTTTCGGCAATACCGAAGATGGCATTCATGCGGCTTCGGCTGGCGGTGTCTGGCAAGCGGTAGTATTCGGTTTCGGTGGTGTCCAACTGAGCGAAAATGACCCCGTGGCAATTCCCCATCTGCCACCGAATTGGACGCGACTCAAATTCAAACTCAACTGGCGCGGCACCTGGCACCATTTCGATCTCTCGCCTTCAGTTGTTTCAGCTACAGATATTCGGGGTTTTATCTTCGATGTCGATGGCGTGTTGACGGATACTGCCGAATATCATTACCAAGCTTGGCAACGACTGGCTGATGAAGAAAAACTGCCCTTTGACAGACAAGCAAATGAAGCCCTACGTGGCGTATCTCGCCGTGAATCGCTAATGCACATCATCGGCATGGGACAGTATTCAGAAGTAGAGATTCAGGCGATGATGGAGCGCAAAAATCGTTATTATGTGGAATCGATCGAAACCATTACTCCCCAAAATATCTTTCCAGGAGCCATTGAGCTATTAACAGAACTCAGACAAGCGGGCATCAAAATCGCGATCGGTTCTGCAAGTAAAAATGCCCGCACTGTCATCGATAAATTGGGGATTGGTAATCTGGTGGATGCGATCGCGGATGGGGATAGTGTCACACGTCCCAAGCCTGCCCCAGACGTGTTCCTATACGCTGCTACACAGCTCGGACTCGAACCCTCCCGCTGTGTGGTGGTGGAAGATGCCACCGTGGGTATTCAAGCGGCGATCGCAGGGGGAATGCGATCGATCGGAATTGGCCCCACGAATCGCGTTGGAGCGGCCGACATCATCCTACCAAACCTGGTTGGCGTTCACCTTATCGACCTTCAAACTCAACTAAAACTAGCTCCAGCAAAACCCCTCCAACACACAGTCTAATTGCTAGGTATGGGTAAATAATGAAATACCCCTAACAAGCA
>NZ_JANPLS010000219.1:0-3255 GCF_031422475.1 Chamaesiphon sp. VAR_48_metabat_403 | reverse complement strand
CCACAATCTCATGCGACTTCGCCCCCTTCATCTGCGCGATAAAACCGATGCCGCAAGCATCGTGCTCAAACTGCGGATCGTATAAACCTTGTTTGACGGGCTGACTAGTGTTCATGGATTGAGGGCGTAAGAGTGAAGGATTACCGTTGGTACGCTACGCGAACGGGCTGGGGAGTAGAATGCACAATTAATGCTGATTCTAGAGCCTACTATTTTCTAACGTATTTTCGCGGTTAGGGTGGCTACTGATACAAATATTTAAGGATCTAAGAGGGTATAAATGAATCCTGCTCAGGTTAGTATTGTATCGGTGAAGATAGTTACACTACTTTATATGGCTGTCAAAGCCTTGTTTAAGTCACTATAATACAGGCACTTAGATCGGTTCATGTTCTTCATCGGCAAACATCAATCAGTCAGCATTAACTTATGTCTAAACTTGGTAAAAAAGGCTTTCAAGAGCTTCTACCATCTAAGAAGCGTTTCATGCTTTGGAGATCGGATACAGATGAGTATCTCGCAGAAGCTAAATCTAATGATTCTACGATTCTCACTGGATGGTGCAAGCATCCAGAAAAGGCTTTGATGTTCACCAGCGCAAAAAGTGCCGCTGATTTTTGTTTAAAGCACGAAATCTCTAAGCCTTGCGGATTAGACATAATGGAATATGAGGATATTGGCGATCAAATTCGAGTAACTTCTACAGGCAAATCAGTTCTCAAAGAATAAGTCAATGTGCTAAATATCTTCTATTCACGCCATGTTTTTCCAGTTGGAGTAAGACTCCATCTACTAGAAGCATTCATGGATTTGCTATATTCAGAAGCTTCGATGCCAAGAATTAGTGATGTCTTTTGAAAATTCTCTGGAGTATACGATTTTCCTGATTCTTCCGACCAACGCATCCATCTGTCAAAATAAGGCTTATCTCTTTCTTCCATATCATGGCGTAGTCTGGCTATCTCTTCTGAGCTTGGAACGCTACTTTTCTTTGCGATTAATGGGATTAATCCAGCAAATTCCATAAAGAAATCATTCGGCTTTAATCGATTACCAGATCTTCCATCAATTTTGAGAACATCTCTTAAATCATTATATCTATCTCCTAAAAATGTGTTAATAGAATATCCTGGATTAACATCAAACTTAAAAAACTTTGGTGTCGCACTTTTTGATGTAAGAGTTAAGACAAAAGGGTTTTCCCTTGTTGAAAAAAGACAATCAAAACTAGCTATTCCCATTTTGATTGTAAATTGTTGGATATCAACCTTATCTACCATCATGCTACGGTGTAAGTGCATTAAAGATTCTATCTTCATTGTTGTTTTCTCCCGTAAAAAATGAAACGTTGTAGCTTATTACTTAGCTTTGATACTTCAAGCCTTGTGATAACTGAAAGTAAGGCTGTTAACCTAGTATTCCCAAATCTTGAGCGGTATTTCTACATGTGGGTTGGTTTGAGCCTTAAAACCCAGCAATTCCAGTTTGAGGCTCGATCGATCGGTATTGAGAAGTATCTTTATATCCTGTCGAAATTATCGATCGATTAGCTACTTCGAGAAATCCAACAATTTTAGTGTTTGAGGTTCGATCGATCGCGATTGAGGAGTATTTTTATGTCCTGTTGGAATGATCGATCGATTCTCTTAGGTTTGGTTGATTGTCGTTGATTCGATCGCTATAATATTTTTGGTGAGATTGAGACTCGATCGTTAGCAGCGAGTAATTTCGATCGTGTTTTGCGATCGCCTAAAATAGATATCAAATTCTCGAAAGAAGTTCGTTTGCCCAAGAATCAAAGGCACCTCAGAGGATTGTACCCAAGCAAATGCTAAACGAACTGGTTCCAGATCCCCAATTTGAATATGCAAAAATAAACCCCGTGCTTCAACCCTTGCAAGATTTCCAGCCAATGGCAACCGAACAGTTTGTTTCTCCCAAATTGCGCCTAACTGTAGCCCGATGTCATAGGGTAATAGATTGACTGTAGAACCACTATCTAGCAGTGCATTTGCGGAGACAGAAAAGTTTGCATAACTCAGCGTGACGGGAATCATGGGTAATGCTTCATCGTCAGCAAAAGGAAACTCAATCGTATTAGGCATGAGTAGATGCCTCTCGGTCATCCCGAATCATCTGCATTAGAATGTTTGCAGCTTCTGTTGCGTCATAAGGCGACCAAACCGGATACTCTGGCGCAGAAAAGATAACTTGTAATTCAGCATCTGGAACTTGTGCAGCCAGAAGTTTGAAGAGTGATAATTTGTCTGGCTGGCTTAGATTGTTCACCAAAGGAATTATTTCAGTTAGAGACATGGTTTAAACTCCTAGACCTACGAGAATGTATTTATCATAAGCGATCCATAAACTCAGAAATAGAATTTTAGTAATATTTTCTCCCCGTGGGTTGGGTTGAGTCTCGTTGGCGTAGCCTTTCGGAACGAAACAACCCAACAATTCTATTGTTTGAGGTTCGATCGTTGGCGAAGCCTACCGGAGGTAATCGGTATTGAGGAGTATTTTTAGATCCTGTTGGAATTATCGTTCGCGGAGCGTGCCAAGGGCAATCGATTACCTACTTCGAGAAACCCAACAATTTCAGTGTTTGAGGTTCGATCTATCGCCGTTGAGAAGTATCTTTATATCCTGTTGGAATTATCGATCGATTACCATAGTCTTTGTACTGGATAAGGCTCAAACGATCCATCAGCACTTATTAATATTAACTCGCGATCGATCGCTTGAGAAATGATGAGCCTGTCGAAAGGATCGCGATGATAGAGCGGTAATGTTAAATATCTATCTAGATCCAACCGCTCGGTCGGCAGAATTTCAATTTTAAGTTTGGCTAAAAGTTGATAAATATCCTCGATAGAATGCTCGATTTTTAACTTCCCAATATTTAGCTTAATTGCGATTTCCCAAATACTAACTACACTAAAATTAAGCTGACTAGCATCATCAGATATGATGGCTCTTACTCGACCGCTCAACTGCGGATCGCCTTGAATCAGCCACAGAAATACGTGTGTATCCAGTAAAAACCGACCCATTACATATATTCCTGTAAATCATCTAAAGGCGCGTTAAAATCATCAGGCATCCACACCTCTCCCTTCCAGATGCCGAAAGCATCTTTTCGATCGAGTGGGGGTGCTTGCACCGATTGATTATGCTTTGCAACAAAACCCTCAATATAGTGTAGGGCTTCCTGTTGCACCGACTCTGGTAGTCGCTGAATTTGTTCGAGGAGTG
>NZ_JANPLS010000218.1:0-6644 GCF_031422475.1 Chamaesiphon sp. VAR_48_metabat_403 | reverse complement strand
AGACCGAATTACGATCTAAGCTTTTAAAAAACTAATTAATTAATGCCAGCAATTCTGTTTGATTTGCTGCGGAGATTTACCCACCCCGCCCTACCGGGCACCCCTGTCTTGACGTTTTTTTATTCGGGGGTTCCCCCCGAATAAAAACGTCGCTCCGAGGAGGGGATTTTCCGCCCAGCCCCTCTATTTCTAGCGAGATCTATAACTAATGCCAAATCCCAATTCTTGGACAACTAAATTAACACTACTATTAGCCAGCAGCTTGACAGTAATGTCTGGTGCAACGGTTTCGCCATCGCTGCCAGCGATGAAACAACAATTTGAAAGTGCGATCTCAGACCCCGATCTGCGGACAACTTTAGTTAAATTAGTAATTACATTACCCGCATTATTTATCGTCATTGGTTCACCAATCGCGGGCATCGTGGTCGATAAATTCGGTCGCAAACCACTACTTCTAATTACCGCAATTCTGTATGGTTTTGCTGGTAGTTCGGGACTATTCCTCGAAAGTTTACCCGCAATTTTAGTCGGACGAGCGGTGCTAGGTTTGGCTGTGGCGGGGGTAATGGTGAGTGCGACGACTCTGATTGCCGATTATTATAGCGGCCCCGCACGGGCGGCTTTTATGGGGCTACAAGCGGGATTTATGGGTTTGGGTGGCGTGGTATTTCTGACACTCGGCGGCGCGCTGGCTCAACAAAATTGGCATTATCCATTTGGAATTTATCTTTTTGCATGGCCGATCGCATTATTAGTGTTGGCATTTATTATCGAACCCGACAGAAGCAATTCTCACCAGCTAAATATGGGATCGGCAACCGATTCGATCGGTCAATCTACACCCGTCGGCGTGATGGTAATTGTGTATGGATTGACCACCCTCAGTCAAATTGCTTTTTATCTGATTCCCGTTCAATTGCCCTTTTATCTCGATACTTTAGTCAAGGCTTTGCCCTCTCAAAGTGGCATGGCGATCGCGCTTTGCACGTTATTTAGTGCGATCGCATCAGTTACTTATGGCAAACTCAAACAGCGAATGGAATTTGTCACCTTTTTGCCTGCAATCTTCGGATTGATGGGTATCGGTTATCTATTAATCGGTCAATCCTCAAACTGGGCACAGGTGCTCACCGGATTGGCAATTTCAGGACTGGGACTAGGAATTCTGATGCCGAATATGTCGGTGTGGCTGAGTTCTGCCGTTCCCGATGCCATGCGGGGTAGAGCGTTGGGAGGTCTTTCCACATCGATGTTTCTGGGACAATTTTTATCGCCGATCGTCACCCAGCCATTGACCAAATCTAGTGGCTCAGGTGGCACCTACGCGCTCGTTGGTGGTGGTCTAGTTATCGTTGCCTTAGGATTTGCCATTTTTAAGTCTCAAGTGCGTAATTTAACCCGTTCTCGTGCTGTCTAAATCGATGGATCGGTAACTTTCAAATATTCGATGGTTATCCATAGTAGCCAGAGCGAAATTGATAATCCGATCGCGCCACTAATTAAAAAATCGGTGAGTGATATTAAATGCTGCGAATAGCCGATCGAGTACACCCAAATACTCAAGGGGAAAAACAACAACATTCCCGTCCAACTACCGGGTCTAATTTTCTTACCCCAAATGCTTAATCCCACATGGTCGAAGATGGGATGTGTAATGCCAATTGCGGGTAATATTCCTCCTAGTATTGGCAACTTCCATCCAGTAAGAGCGATCGAGAGCGCGAATATAAATATTGGTAAATTATCCAAAAATAGCAACCGATTGAAGACAACAGCTTGCCAATTTGGTTTGACTTTTTCCCATTCAGGCAACCACGCTTCTGAGATCGTATGAATTATCAGTGCTGTTGCCAATAACCAGATTGAGATGTCTCGAACTGTCATAAAATTATAATAATGACAACTACATATTGTTATATCTCCATCTTAACTGTCCAAATACTCGATCGACAGACAAATATTTGATAAATCGATAATCGCCATGTATAGACCCACAATTTTTCAAGAGAACGACCTAGGCAAGCTGCTTACATTCATGAAAGACAACAGTTTTGCTACCTTGGTATCGATTGTCGATGGCGTACCTTGTGCTTCACATATTCCATTAGTTGTCACTATTGAAGCAGATGTTGTGAAATTAACAGGTCATCTAGCAAAGCAAAATCCCCAATGGCAATCTTTTGCAGCGGCTGAATCCCTGGCAATTTTCACTGGCGCACATGCTTATGTTTCGCCTACTCTTTATGAAAAACAAGAGAGCGTCCCGACCTGGAATTATATTGCCGTCCATGCCTATGGTATTCCACAAGTCATTACCATGGCTGATACACCGGAATTGATGCACGAAACGATCGATAAAATGGTGGATGCCTATGAAGCGACTTATCAAAAACAATGGCATAGTTTATCGGACAAATATCGGGAAGGGATGATGAATGGCATTGTTGGATTTGAAATGACGGTTTCCCGATTAGAAGGCAAATATAAACTCAGTCAGAACAAAAGCCATGTCGATCGTCAAAATGTTACAGAATCTCTCTTGAAGAGTCCAGATCCGATCGAGCGAAATATTGGCACGGAAATGAAAAAAAATCTTGACTTGTATGAGTAGCAACACATGAATTTTTACATCGGAAATCGATCGGTCATCCAAATCTCCGCCCGCGCGACCCATAAAACTTAAAACGATCGCGACCTGAATTAACTGTAAAATCGAACCGATAACGATACTAGATCTCAGTCAAAACCTGCGCCAGCGGAGAGGATTTTGGATTAATTGGTGGAATAGGAATAAGATGCCCAATCGCAAAAAACGTGCCGAGCACAAGACTGGCTGTGGGTTTAGTACTGATCCTGGTGGGATTGCTACTATTTGGCTGGGGAATGTTGAAGATACCAGGACACCAAGTTTGGGAGTCTAATTTTGAATTAAACAGCAATGTTCGATCGCCGATTATTCAATTACAACCAGGTTCGCGGAGTCGGGTGGGGATATTCTTGCGAGTAGAATCTGTGGATCCGAACCCACGCCAGAGAGGTGTTACCTATGCTTTTCCGCTGAGTTACACGGTTTTAGATCGCCAGGGTAAAGTCATCCTGACAGAAAAAACGGCTGTGTCGAGCGAGAGTGAAAAGATTTCGATATCGAAAACTAATGGATTAGAAAGTGGGACGAGTCTGTTTGAGATCTTTTTTGCGCCTGAAGACGGACGAGTCAGCCTAACCTATCGACTATCATCTACAGACAATCTCAAATCTACCACCGCATCTGAAGCTAGCGTTCGTTTATACGATCTGGTGACACCAACAGCGGAAATGTTACCGCTAATATTAGTTTCGATCGGATTGCTGCTTGCTGGCATCTTGCTCTGTGTAACAAACTTTTGGTAAATTACCGAAAGACGGTTTCGATCGAGTTACCATCGCTTTGGCGGCGGCGACGTTCATAATATTTAATTAAATCCGATCGGTAAATCCCGATCCCAAGCCGAGATTGTTGAGCTATCATTGCATCTAAATATCTATATTTTGGCAGCCTTCGATCGCAATTATGGCCAAACGTCAACTACCAGAAACCACCGCTCGCGTGCGTGTCACCCATCACTCTTGGCAATTTGGTAAAGTTGTCGGCGAAGTGAGTGCGGGAGAATTTTGTTGGGACTTTCAGTGGTGCTGCCGCGAAGGCAACCTAGAATTAACCGTAGAACCCGCTTTGGGACGCGCTCTGATTCAAGATGCTCTGGGTCGATTTCTCAAACAGTGGGACTACCAATTAGAAGCTGGCGGCGACTATGAATTTACCGTCAGAGCAAAATTCTAATGCCAATAAATCAGCACCAATCTAAAACTTTTTTATCCCTTTGATAGCAAGAGATCTAGCTGAATACGAACATTTTTGCAACTAGCGGAGTCTACCGAAAAGTGTAACAATCAAAATCGACTGTTAGTTTAAGCTAACTTCGATAAACATTTCGATCGTCATCCTATGAAAAAAATCACTTTAACTGCGCTATCTACTGTTGTTTGCTCCTTATCGATCGCTTCTTGTCTCGCAGCTCCTAGTGTCGCACAACAACAACCGACCAAAACTCCCACTACTAAAACCGCTCCAGCGACTACTCCAGCGACTACTCCTACTGGAGCCAGTTCGCAATCACAAGCAGTCGAGCAACTCAAGCTTACTAAAGAACAGCAGACTAAATTGCTCGAACTTCAGCAATCTGTCATGCAAAAGAAAATTGCCGTGCTGACTCTCGCTCAAAAAGAACAACTCAAGCTAGCAGTAAAGCAGGGGAAATCCCCCAGCCTGACATTAACACCAGCTCAACAAACCCAACTCCAAGCCATCCAAACCGCAGCTCTAGCTCAACAGGATGCGATTCTCACTCCCGAACAGAAAACTAAGCTCCAAGAAATGAACAAGCAGGCCGCTCCTCAACGCTAGAACGCCCGTGGTGGGTAGTAGGGTAGTGTTTTGATGTTGCGACATTTTGCCTGCCCCTACCCCCTAATTCGACCGCTAGCTCGGTTGCGAGTTGGACAATGTAGTTAAATTAATTGAGAACTGAGAATTGAGAATTGCGGATGCGCGCACGCCTCTGTTTCCCGACGGTTTAGCGAGACAAGACAGGGGGATTCCCACCAATTTCGCTGCTCACTAGAGATGTGTGTACACGGTAGCCTAAACGGTGGGGGATTTAGCGGAGTCGCTCCGGCTGGGTTCCCCAGCCATGGAAGCGACCCAAGCAAACCCCTGCTGTTCGTTAAACTACCGAGTCGGTCTTATTTTGCCGATAAACCATTCCTAAGAGCAAGAGTGCGATCGATATTAACAGCCATTCCGCAGGCTCTGGCGTGGCAGAAACCTGTCCCGACGGCATCATTTGGGGTGATGGTAATGGGGCACTTTTATCTTCGCCTTCCCGCCGGAAGCGATCTTTATCGCGTTCGGCATTCTTGAGAGTTTCTTTCTGGGTATCATTCACTAACACGATCGCTGACGAATAGGGTGTGACGATGTTGTAGCGTTTTGCTAAGACGTGGACTGCATCTAATTCTTTTAGTTGGGTAGGTTTGAGCGATTGGCTGACTTGCGTCACCCATTGCCGTGCCGCGATCGGATCGAAGTTATTATCTTGTTGTGCGGTGGAATCTTTGGCTTGAGTGAGGAACCAAGCATAGTTATCGACGACGCTTAATAAGGATGTACCCTCACCCAAACTCGGCAGTGTTGAGATCCGCTGCATCACTGTTTTGATGTCTGTCGAAATGCTGCCACCGCTGCTCTGAATCGATGCTAAGGTAGCATCGTCGTAGGCATGAGGCAATCCACCCAAATGCACCATCCAGAGGGGTGCGGGCATCGATCGCTCTAGATTTTTATCGGTGGTTAATTCGTAGCTACCGCGATCGGTAATTGCCACGATCGCATCGTACTTAGAATTGGCGGCTGTTTGACTGAGGGTTTGGAATTGCGCCAACATTTGCTGCGGTTCGATTTTGCCGTAGAAGACTGTTTTGTCTGGGTTGAAGCCAGCCATTGGTAATAGTTGCGCTCGATCTGACTCGTTGGCTGTCTGATAGAGATCTACCTGATTTTGGGGCAGAATATTTGCTTGCAACCAATCGATCGTTTTTGCTAGTTCCGATCGATGAGCATTCATACTGTACGAGCTATCGAGGACGATCGCCAGTCGTTTGTTTTTAGGCAAACTATAATCTTTGGCAGCGAAGGGTTTGGCGATAATATTGCTGCTATTTGGTAATGTCAGTTGGTGTAATTGCGGTGCCGAGTTAGCCGCTGCGATTGATTCGGGCAGCCATTCGCCGCTGGCTGCTGCTACAGGCTTACTGTCAATCGTGCGTTGGGTATTTCGATTCCAGTACACATTGCGGTGTTCGTTCAGATGTGGTAATGGCCAGATCCCGTCTTTGTTCATGACTTTATACGTCATCCACATGTGCATCGGCTGGTTGGCTAAGACTGGAAACACCCGCAGACGATAGTTTTGTGGTCCCACCTGTTCTAATAGAGCCGGATCTACTGGAGCTACTTGTCGCTGAAGCTCGGCTTTGTAGGTTTTTTGAGCAGCACCACGGGTAGCAATTTGGAACGGAAATCGCCGAGATCGATCGGCAGTTTCACCCAGCCACACCCCAGTTACAGCCGCACTTTCAGGCAAGGAGAAATAATAGAAGACTTCTTGTGGATCGGCAGTTTGATTTCTATAGGTTTCATACAGTTCGACATCTGCCCAATCGCCGTGGGGAGCGACTTTTAACTGCTGTTGGGTTAGTAGTACTCGCTTGGTATCGATACTCCATAAGCCAGCATTAGCCTGACTCCGATTAAAATCTGATTCGACGGCATGGCGAATGGTCTTTTTCTCGCCGCGCAAGATCGACTCGTCAAAAAATTGGGCATAGAGATCGATCGCAGTTTGGCGATCTTCACGTTTGCCTTGATAGGTAAATGGATAGGTGACAAAATTATAAGTATCTTGAACTCCCTGCGCGATCGGATCTGATGACAGGAGCCAGTGATAGGCATTGAATACCGATCGCTCGTCTGGATAACGCGAATAACGATACTCCGAAAGATAGGCGTTTACTAACCCTTTCCGTAGTAATTCTGCTTTTTG
>NZ_JANPLS010000217.1:0-6521 GCF_031422475.1 Chamaesiphon sp. VAR_48_metabat_403 | reverse complement strand
TATGATTGTGCAAGACATTACGGCTAAACATTAATTTAATCATGCTCGACTCTAGCTTAACCAATAAAAAACAGAGTATATCTTTTACCGCATCAGAACAAGGAATCGTCACAGCAACAAATTCACTTAAAAGGCTGGGCTTCGGATCGAAAGCCATGTTTGCAGAATCTCAGAGACTATCTCGTAGTACAATCACAAGATTTTTTAAGGGTCAGCCAATTCATCTGGATTCCTTTAAACGGATATGTAACGAGCTGCAATTGAATTGGAGCGAAATAGCAGAAGATCTAGAACGGTCATCAGACTGGTTAATCATTTGGGGAGCCACGAAGACGGCAGAGTTACTATTTCAACCGATTCTAGAAGAATTTGCAAAGGATACTGGAAAGGATTTCGCTAAAGATTTTTTTAGAGACGCGCTGAAAAAAGTTATTCATTTACCCGAACAAGATGTACTCAAAGAAGCTTACGGTAAAGCTCTCAAGGAATTTTTGCAACTAATAGAGCAAGAATTGATCGATAACCATTGTCAAGATAATCAGATTAGAGAATATATCAATCCTCTTAAACATTTTTTTGTTCGAGAAGATGTTGCGGCTGTTCTGGGACATGCATTTGAATTAGATTGTAAATCGATCGATACCCGCATCATCAACGAAACCTGGAAAGAACTAACTGCGCCGTCACTACCAGAAGATTTTGACTGGGAGCTAGTCAGCAAACTCTATGTCAGAGCAATTAAGAAGATAATTAATGACTCCGAAAAACTCCGATCGATCCATACCGCACAAGCTCAGATAGAGACAGCATCAAGCATTAAAGATTTAGTTGGGATTCCCCCAGAGTTTAATTTACGGACTTATGCCGAGGGATTGCAGGAGCAATATGGCACCGTCAAACTAGAGTCTCTGGATACAACTGGCGTATATTATAGCGATCTCAAACTGTGGAAAATATTCATCCCTCAAAATGTGCGCGAATGTCAGGAATTTTTGCCACAGGTGTATGAATTGCCCAAAGAACACGGGCGGAGATTGCGCGACAAAGGACAAGTGGATGAAGCAGAAATTACCGAAGCCGAATTAGATCGGTATCATCGTGCCTATCGATCGCAAGTCAATCGATCGATCCTCGAAATTGTCGCTGGTAATTCTCCCGTCCAAAAGGTGGTGATTTTGGGCGATCCAGGTGCGGGTAAATCTTCGCTGTTGCAGTATTTAGCATTAATTTGGGCTGAATTACCGATTCGAGATTTAGCGGTGCCGCCAACGCCATTATTGGTGGAGTTGCGGACTTATGCCCGCGATCGACAGGCTGGGACATGCAAAGATATTCTCACCTTCCTGCATGGTGGCAATATTACTTGTAGACTAGACCAGCAGCAACTCCACGATAAACTCAAAGCGGGTCAGGCGATCGCGTTATTCGATGGTATCGATGAGGTATTCGATCCGGCATTGCGGGATGAAGTGGTGACGGATATTCACCGCTTCACCAATGATTATCCCCAAGTGCGGGTAATTGCGACATCGCGGTGGTTGGGTTATAAAGTACAAAAGCTTCGGGGTGCTGGCTTTCAACATTTCATGTTGCAAGATCTCGAAGACGAACAAATTGAAGGTTTTATCCAGCGATGGCACGATCTGACATTCCCCGTCGGTGCGGATAAAGAGCGTAAACGAGATCGATTGCAAAAGGCACTGCGCGAGTCAAAATCGATTCGGGAATTGGCAGGAAATCCGCTGCTACTGACGATGATGGCAATTCTCAATCGACATCAAGAATTACCACGCGATCGACCGGAGCTGTATAATCAAGCTTCGCGAGTGTTGTTGCATCAGTGGGATGTGGAAAGACTGCTCGAAGATCCGCAATTAAAAGACTGGAAAATCTCCCTCGACTATAAAGACAAACAAGGGATGCTACGCAAGGTTGCCCATCACATGCAATCGAGCGCGAAAGGTTTGGCTGGCAATATCATCAGTGCGACGGATCTTGAAAATATTCTGACAGACTATCTACGGGGCATTGTCGAAAAGGGCGAACCTCGGATGGTGGCTCGGCAGATGATTTATCAACTCCGTCACCGCAATTTTATTCTCTGTTATTTGGGGACGGATTCTTATGCTTTTGTGCATCAAGCTTTTTTAGAATATTTTTGTGCCTGGGAACTTGTTTGGCAGTTTGAGAAAGAAAAAACTCTGACGTTAGAACGGTTTAAAAATGAGGTGTTTGCTCCTCATTGGCAAGACGAGTCTTGGCATGAGGTTTTGCGGTTAATTTCTGGAACGCTCGATCCGAAGTTTGTGGCTGAGATGATTGATTATTTGCTAGCACAACAGGTGGACAAAAGTGTGTATTCACAACAGGAAACACTTTTACAGCGAAGAACAAGAGGGCGAAAGACTGCACTAAATAGTGCAAGAAAAAAAGTATTGAATAGACGAAATGAAGAATGGATAGAGATGAGCAACTTATTCCTGGCTGCAAAATGTTTTGCAGAAGTGAGAAACAAGCAAATAATTAGCTCTACATCAACCCAACTAATGAAAAGAATCCAGTCCGAAATCGAGAAAAGTAATTCTTATTCAATGGGTGTAGAAATGGCAACTGAGCTTATCTTTATACTTTCAACTATTTGGCAGGACAATGATGAAACATTACCATACTTGAAAAAGTGCCTAACAATGAGTAATGTTAATGTTCAACGTGCTGCAATTCAATCAATATCTCAAATCTGGCAAGACGAAACAGATATTTTACCGCTACTAAAACAATATCAATATGATAATATTTTAGATGTTCAACTTACAGCAGCTCAATCACAGAAGGCTCGATCTCAATCAAATACTTGAATTTTTGTACAATCTCGATCGAGGTAGTGATGAGAGAATTAACCCTCGTCAAGCTGCATTGAAAGCTATTGTTGAAGACTATCCCGATCGATCCAAAAATGACCCCGACGAACAGGTGCGGAAATTTGCTGAGGAACAATTAGTCATCTGGAGAGCTAGAACGGCATAACGGTGGTGTCAGATTGGATATCGATCGCCAGTTAGAGCTGGTTATAATTAAATATAGATCCAAATTCGATCGCAATCGATCGATATCACTATGGTCGATACCGCAACTAAAAAACTCACTAAAACCGAATTTTGGGCATTGTCAGATGCTGCCGAGATCGCCTATGAATTGATTGACGGCATTGCAGTACCTAAAATGTCTCCTAGATATTTTCATGCTCGATCTGCTCGGAAAATTCTAAACATTCTTGCAGAATGGGCTAAAGATCGCGGTCGTGCTGAAATGGAATGGGCATTCGATCTCAGTGAAGATTCTACACCAGTACCGGATTTAATCTATGTTTCCTTCGACAGGTTACCTGCAAGTTGGCATGAAAATGCGGCTTGTCCCGTTCCCCCCGAACTGGCGATTGAAATTATCTCACCCGGACAAACTTTCGGGCAAATGACCCAAAAAGCTAGTAACTATTTAGTTGGGGGTGTATTGCAAGTCTGGGTAGTAGATCCAGTCGCACAAAGTATAACGGTATTTTATCCCGTTCGCGTAGCGTCTCCTCTAGAGAATCGTGCCCCGGTAACTTATATGGGCGATGGCGTAATTACCGACGATTTCTTTCCCGAACTAGCGGTTGCGCTCGATCGGATATTTTAAGTTAGATCTAAATCTGTTGACTACACGACCTTTTTTTCGATCTGAAGTGCTAGATTTATTACTCGATCGAACTCAAAACAATCCTGACAAATATGCGCGGAAATTTACTGAAGAAGAATTAATAAAATGGCGATTGAGCTAAAGAGCTAAAATAGTGTTAGCTTGAGGTAATTTTTTTTCGATCGGCATTTCTTTTAGTTGATGATGTAAAACCACATCGATTACTCCCAATAATCTTGCCATCGATCGACAAATGCTTGCTTGAGTTTAGACATATATGCAGTAGTTTTAATCTTTGCCATCCATAAATCCTCTCCGCCAGTACCGCCTTTACAGATAACACCTTCCTCGACTCCATATTTTCCCGATCGCACATCTTCGGTAAATTCACCAGTTAATTTACCTTGGTAAACCACTCGCGCGATCGGTAGATGTTGGAAATCGGTGATAAATTGAAAAGGACTAATAAAACCAAACCCTTCTAACCACACATCAAATATTTTCACTTCTTTAACATCTTCGACTCGATGCAAGCCTGCAAAAGAATTAGCACCTAAAAATTCTCCAAATACCTTAATTTCTAGGACGTGCTGATATTGCGGTAAAGTGAGAAAAACTCGTTCTAGTTCGATCGCCCAATCTCGATCGAATACAGCAACACATTCGCTCAAATGTTGATGTTTAGCTGTGAATTCGGCAATTCCAACCTCGGTAAGATTAAATATATCTCGCCTAGTACCGAAAGCGTGCCAACCAAAATCCCGATCCCAATCCCAATGCAGATTGGTACCATCATATTTTTCAAACGCGACACATTTCCCATCGGGGCAATTGCGACTATCGGGAATTTTAGGATAATAAAGCACTGTTTACTCCTTACTTCTTACTTCTTTCTCCCATGCTCGAACATTATCAAGACTATACAATTCGATCGTGGGAACCGAAAGATCGGCTGGCGGCGGCTAATGTTATCGAGCAGGCGTTGGCGGAATATGGGTTGAGATGGGAGCCAGATGGCGCGGATGGCGACGTGTTGGCAATAGAGGAATATTATCTCGATCGCGGGGGCGAATTTTGGGTAATTGAGAGCCAAGGCGATATTGTCGGTACGAGTGCCTATTATCCCTGTTTGCATACAGCCGATTCGCATTCAAATCGCGGCAGTAAGGCGATCGAAATTCGGAAAATGTACTTACACTCCAAAGCTAGGGGAAAAGGCTTGGGGAGGTATTTGTTAGGGAGATTGGAGCGGGCAATTTTCGATCGCGGCTACCGTGAAATCTGGATCGAAACTGCCAGTATTTTAGCAGAGGCTGTAAAACTATATGAGGCAAATGGCTATCTACTCGCCACAGGTGTCGAGACGGCTAGATGCGATCGAGTTTATGTCAAAATACTTCCATCTAATCTCACTCTAATCTTTGGTAGGGGCAATTCATGAAGCGGCGGTTTTATATCTCCTGTCGGAGAGGCTACGCCAACGGAGGTTCCCTCCGAATAAAAAACCGACAAGACAGCGATTTGCGCTCGTCGGGTTTCCCGACGGTTTAGCGAAAAGTGCGTTCTTGGGGTTTCCCCAAGTAAAGCACCTTTTCAAGACAGCAAATCAAGACATTGCCCCTACCGAAGATTGGAGTGAGAGTCATTTAGTGAGTACTAATACACCCATCATCCCACTGGCGATCGGATAATGAATTGCATGACTAAATCCAGCGGTTAATCCTAACTGTACCTGCTCTGCGCCTGTGGGGAATCGATCGAGACTAGGGTTTAGATAAGCATACTCATCCATCATCCCTAATTGAGTCGCTTTGGGTACGACAATGCGATCGAGATACCATTGTTGAAAGCGACGAACGATCTGACTGTCGGGGCGATGAAAATCGAGAATAGCCACCTTCGCACCGGGTTTTAAAACGCGATCTAATTCTGCCAGACAGCGCGGAATATCGGTCACATTTCGCAAACCATAACCCATCGTCGCCGCATCAAAATAATTATCGGCAAATGGTAAATTTAGCGCATCGGCTTCTACCCAATCGATGCAATTTAGGGGTGGATAAACTCCCTCGATCTTCGCTGCTGCATTGGCTAGTTGTGCGGGTGCAAAATCGGCCCCGATAACAGTCCCATTAGATCCCACCCGTTTAGCTAAAAGTTGAGTGAGATCGCCACTACCACAACACAAATCCAGGCAAGTATCTCCAGGGTTGGCATCACTCCAAGATACTGCCATTTGCTTCCAAACCCAATGCAGCCCCAAGCTGAGATCGTTATTGAGTCGATCGTACACAGGTGCGATTCGATTGAAGATTGCTTGAATATCTGTAGATGTATAATTAAATTGAGTTGGCATCACTAATTTATTAAACTTAAAATATTAACAATCTAAGCACTCATTTCCGAAGTCGGAATTTGACTTACTGCCAATTTTTCAGCATCGAGTCTACGTTTGCGTGCATATAGTTGAATTGTGGCTGCCATTAACACCACCAATCCGACAATTAAATAACCAGTAATATCGGTAGGTAAATTATTTTGAAATATGGCTAATAAGACGATCGCGACTAAAAACAAAGTCGGTAATTCATTCAGCCCACGCAACTGCTGACTGTTCCATTTACATTCATCTACTGCTAACTTCTTCATCAAGCTCTTACAATAATGATGATAGCCAATTAATAGAACCACTAAACCGATTTTAATATGTAACCAACGTTGATGGATTATTTCTGGCTCTGTAGAAATAATCCCGATCGCCATTGCGATCGTCACTAACATTCCCGGCGTAGTAATAATACTATAGAGCCGCTTTTCCATAATCTGATACTGCTCTTTTAGAATGC
>NZ_JANPLS010000216.1:0-4123 GCF_031422475.1 Chamaesiphon sp. VAR_48_metabat_403 | reverse complement strand
ATTCTGACCGCGCAGCCCAACTGTACATACTATTTCGGCCCATTTGCTGGTGCCTGGGAAGCTAAAATCGCCAGCAAAGGTTTTGTTGAAGATCTTGAAGGTGAATTTGCCCAAGGCATCACAATCAAAATTGACAGGCATTCTCAGCCCAATCTATTGACTATAGAACACGATTCAATAATCAATTAAAGAGCTTAATCCTACACTTTCACCCGCGCTCAATCGCACTTGGATCGACTCGTGGGGACGGGCAGAAGTAGTGGCGATTTATAGTGTCTATCCAAGTGAAATGAGCGGGCGCACGACTGATGGTGTCAGCAGCCGGATGATGGTTGGATGAATAGATCGAATCGTTGTCAACCAGCGATCGCCCAGGCGTTTATTATGAAAAAGATAATTCTTATCTCATTGGTATATACGGGTTTTTTAGTAACGATGCCCTTTGAGGCAAATGCACTGAATTTACAACAAGTTAGCCAGAACTTGCTTGAGAAAACAAATTTGCAAGTAGCCCAACGTCCCACTTACCAACGTGGCTATACGTGTCTCCGTCTTCGGTACGGCTCGGGAAAAACTAGAAAACCGCTGGCGCGATTCTCGTTCCGAGAGGTTTCGCCAACGAGGCGGATTGACAGGATACAGCAACCACGTTCTAGATGTCGCAAAAAAATTTGACCATATTACCGTTCACCCTGACATTTGGACGAAAGTTACACCACCCTCATCTACATCCTGCCATCTATTTCTTCATGCGATTCAACTACTAGAAATGAAAGGTGTAGTAGATCGATCGGCACAGATATTTGAAAAAGCAATCTGAGAATTTCGAGAAGCATTTTTCACCGAATTGGCAAACGTTTCAGATCGACAGGTGCAATTTGAAATTGCCGAAAAATTAGGATTGTCCGTCGCCGAAATTCAAGCTCAGATCGATAGTGGTGAGGCATACGCTCAACTTTCCAAAGATTTTGACTTGGTGAAAGAACATACAGTTGCGGTCAGCCCTACGCTGATTTTCAATGAAGGACGGCAGCGACTCAATGGCAATGTAAGCTACCGAGTTATCGAAGCTAATATTCGCGAGTTACTGCATATTCCTCCAGAAGAACAGTCGTGGTGTTAGGAGTATTAAAGCTATTTTAGAAGAAAATCATGATGTTCAAGAAATTAATTCAGACCGTATTATTGGGACTTGTAATCTGGTCTTGCCTCTCGATCGATCCTAGTCAAAATTCAATTTTAGCGGCAACTCCCACAGAAACACTCTCGATATCTCAATCAAAGATATCAAATTCACCTAAACCGCTCAATCTGGAATTACAAGTCGATCGATTTCTGATGTCGATGCCAGCAGGTTATTATACGATCGCCAGTGTCGAAAAGCTAAAAAGCCAGTTAGACAACTCTCAAACCTTATTAGTGGACGTGCGAGAAGCCTCTGAATATCGAGCTGGGCATATCCCTAATGCAATAAATATTCCGCTCCAAACTTTGGCTCGAAATTTAAGTAAAATTCCAACCGATCGCCCTGTAGTTCTGTACTGTTCTTCTGGCTATCGATCTGGCATGGGAGTAATGACACTGCACCTATTTAATTACGATAATGTGCAGGGTTTTCCTCCTAGCTTTGTAGGCTGGAAAGCCGCAGGAGAATTAGTTGTTAAACAATAAAGTCACTATTAGTCTCCGGCGCAAATCTAGTAAATTCAGTAGGGTCAATTCATGAATTGACCCTACTGAATTTACTGTTAAAAAATTAACTTTAATGAGAAATTTTATAATGAATTTAATCGACTCGAACACGTCTAAACTACGTCTAATTCGCTGGCTAATAGCTGCTTCAATCTGCGTTTTGTTAGTAATTTTCATTTCCCAACCCGCCTTTGCTGCTGTAACCCAAATTGAAGAAGCTCCAGGACAGATGCTCTATCAGTCCCGCCAAAACCTGCGCGATCGCACCGGAAAGTCTTGGCAGGTAGTCGCCTTCAAGCGCGTTCGTCCCGACGGTAGTGCGATGGTTTCCCTGCGGTTGGTGGGCTTTCTTGGTGCCGTGGAATTAGACCACACTAAATCTCTAACCCTGACCACATCAATGGGGCAAATTTTGACCGCCAAAGATGTTACTAGCGAAATTTCTCAGGGCGCAACTGCTTTAGCTAACGTTGGTGAATATGACATTCAACCCGTTCTACCACAGTTGCAATCTGAAATTCCGCTGGAGCTAACGTTACCGATGCTCACTGGCTCCACAGTTGAGTTACAAATCCCATCTATAGCGATTCAAGAGTGGCAAACAATCGCAGATCGTTAAATTAATGAACGGTTGAGCAACTAAATCGAGAACTCTAATCTAGGAAAACTCATGATTTACACGTCGTTGATTTATGTATTTTTATTAGTTGGCCCCGCGATCGCCGCAATCGCATTTTTTCGACGACTTTCAACTGGTTGGCACTTGTTTTTGTTGAGTGTTTGCGTCTTTTACGGAATTTCGCCATTGCTCCTGACTTGGGGCGCATTTGGTTTGGCTAAACGCTTCGGTTGTTCGGCGGAAGCTATCGGCTTTCGTTGTCCCGATCCGGCTTGGTTGGGAGACGCGATCTCTGGGCTGGTAATGTCCCACTGGCTAGCGATTTTTGCCATTCCATCGGCGGTTGTAGGAGCGATCGGGCTGCTGCTTTCCTGGATTTTAAACCATCAGCAATCGCGAACCACAGCAGGCATTTCAGGGCAACCTCCGACTACTTTTTACCGAAGTCGTCGTCACAAAGTCATTGCAGGTGTATGTTCAGCCATCGCTCAACGCTGGCATCAGTCCCTCACCATGATGCGGATTGTCGCGGTTGTGTTAGCGATCGTTACCCCTGGATTTATTTTTCTGTACTTGTGGTGTTGGTTGGCATTCCCAATCGAGCCAAGATCGCCACAGCAATCTATCGGAGCACAATGATAATTACCAAAACTGACATCCTCAAAAATGGTATTTGGCTGACGTTACCACCGCTGCTCTTTAGTCTGATCCTGATGACATTTCTCCCACATGCATTGACACCAGAGCAGTTCAACGAAGGTATCCCAGATGTATTGCTAAATATCGAAAGCATTGGAAGAATTTTAGTATTTGCAATGCCCGCATTTTTTTCGATTGACATATCAACCACCACTCAAAAGCGAGGGTTAGCTTTGTATTTGGCTGGAGTAATACTTTACTATCTGTCCTATGGAACTCAGAATTTTTCCCCGAATAGTGATTGGAGTACCAGCACGATCGGTTTTGCAGCTTCAGCTTACACAAATATATTTTGGACGATCGGGCTAGGCTTGCTCGGTGAAAAATTCTACTTCACAGAACGTTTACGCTATCGTCCGATTTTTTATATTGTGCCAGCAGTTGTTTTTGCGATCGCTCACACCACCCACGCAGTTATCTATCATCAACGGAGTTTTTAATTAAATGCAATTATTCATTTTTATCGCTATTTTCATGATTTTCTATCTTAAAATCTTGCGTCCCTGGCAACTTCGCTGGGGCGCGACAGATGATGAAGTCAAATGCGCTATGTCTGGTGATGATCTCGTTCAAAACCCTAATTTTGTTGCTACAAGAGCGGTATCTATAGAAGCTCCACCTGCTGAAGTATGGAAATGGATAATTCAAATTGGCTCTGGCAGAGCTGGCTTTTATAGTATCGATTTCATCGACAATGCCAACGCGCCGAGTTCGAGAGACATCATCCCAAAATATCAAAATATCGAACAAGATTACTTTATTCCATTTACGCCTAATCAAAAGAATGGAATGTGGGTGAAAGAGTATCAAGAATCTGAGTATATCTTATGGTGGGATAGAAAAGGAAATGGAACATGGGGCTGGTTTTTGCAGCAACCCGAAGCTGGTAATACCAGGTTAATAACTAGATTAAGAACAAAATATAATTTCAGCTTTCCCTGGATTATCTATTACCTTCTCTATGATTTTGGAGGCATTATCATGATGAGTAAATGTATGTTGGGTATCAAAGAAAGAGCCGAAAATCATATTAGAAAACTTATCTTGGCAAATTTTACGATCCTCAAAAACTTTCGATCGACATCAGAACAATTATAACGAGATCGTAAATTT
>NZ_JANPLS010000215.1:0-6695 GCF_031422475.1 Chamaesiphon sp. VAR_48_metabat_403 | reverse complement strand
AGTACTACCACTACTACCGATAGTTCCCCACCCTTAATTCAGGAGCTTGCGCCCCTGTTCTTTAACTAATAACGTAAGTTGCTAGTTAGGACTTGGGGAAAGGGTAAAGGGTAAAGGAAAGATGCCTTCGCTTGCTGCTTTTTCCCCTTTCCCCCTTCCCCTTTCCCCCTTTTCACACCAAAAAACGGTAACTAGCAACTTGGATTAATATGGATCGACCACAGACTTGGAGCGATCGCTTTGAAGGTACTCTACATCCAGCGATCGCTAAATTTAATGCTAGTATTGGCTTCGATCTCGAATTGATCGAATACGATCTGACGGGTTCTTGCGCCCATGCCCAAATGTTGGCTCGCACGGGGATTATCAGCCCCGCAGAGGGTGAGGAATTAGTCGCTGGGCTAGAAACGATTCGCGCTGAATATCGGGCGGGTAATTTCCATCCTGGCGTGGATGCTGAAGATGTGCATTTTGCCGTCGAGCGACGGTTGACTGAGCTGGTTGGCGATGTGGGTAAAAAGCTCCATACCGCCAGATCGCGTAACGATCAGGTCGGTACTGATACGAGATTATACCTGCGCGATCGCATCCGCCAGATCCAATCCCAAATTCGCGAGTTTCAGCAGGTATTACTGACGCTGGCGCGGGAAAATGTGGATACGCTCATTCCCGGCTATACGCATCTCCAACGCGCGCAGCCATTGAGTTTAGCTCACCATCTGCTGGCTTATGTAGATATGACGCAGCGGGACTGGGAACGCTTGGGCGATGTCTATAAGCGGACGAATATCTCGCCGTTAGGCTGCGGCGCACTGGCGGGAACAACTTTTGCGATCGATCGCGCGTACACAGCCCAGCTACTGGGTTTCGACGATATTTACGGGAATAGTTTAGACGGCGTGAGCGATCGCGATTTTGCGATCGAATTTCTCAGTGGTGCGAGTCTAATTATGGTACATTTAAGCCGTTTGGCTGAAGAAGTCATTATCTGGGCTTCTGAAGAGTTTCGATTTGTCAGTTTGACCGATCGGTGTGCCACGGGTTCGAGTATCATGCCTCAGAAGAAGAATCCCGATGTGCCAGAGTTAGTACGGGGGAAAACCGGACGGGTATTCGGGCATCTTCAAGCGATGCTGGTATTGATGAAGGGCTTGCCGCTGGCTTATAATAAGGACTTGCAAGAAGATAAGGAAGCTCTGTTCGATGCTGTCGATACGGTGCGAGCTTGTCTGGAAGCGATGACTATTTTAATGCGCGAGGGGATCGAATTTCGCCCAGCTCGGCTAGCTGAAGCAGTCGCGGCGGATTTTGCCAATGCTACCGATGTTGCTGACTATTTAGCTGCTAAAGGGGTACCGTTCCGCGAGGCTTATAATTTAGTAGGTAAAGTAGTGAAAACTTGCTTGAGCCAAAATAAACTGCTCAAAGATCTCAGCTTGGGAGAATGGCAAGAATTACATCCCGCGTTTGAAGCTGATATCTACGCCGCCATCGATCCGCGCCAGGTAGTCGCCGCGAGGAATAGCTATGGTGGAACTGGATTCGATCGCGTCCGCGAAGCAATCGATCGCGCTACAGCTAAAATTAATGAATAACATTCATCTGGCGTGAGGTCACAGATGTTGGGGTAATTTACACATCCCATCCACCAACCTACCGCAGAGATCTTCCCTAAAATTGAAAATAGGGGCAATTCATAAATTGCCCCTATTTTCGATCGATTTTAGGGCTTTAAATCCCAGGGGAGATCGTACCTTAATTCAACAATGCCGTAATTCCCAACCAAGCGCAGTATTTAAATTTCCCTGCTCGTTCGGAACTCAACTAGTTCAAGTTGCTGCTGCGGAGGTATCTTCGTTATCTTCCTCAGCCGAAGTGCCATTAGATTGAGGGCGGAATCTGGATTTGAACATCCGTCCGCCAGTGGGGCGTTTTCTAAACTTACGAGCGTATGCTTGATTACGCTCCGCCTTTTCCTTCTTCAGGTTGCGGCGTTTTGCCATATGTGCCTCTGTAAAAATAAACGATAGTTAATAGCTGCCAACTCAATCGGGACTGAAGTTGTCAGGGGTATGCACAGCATCCTTAGCCGTCTGAACCGAAGTATCGAGATCTAACCAGCGGAAAATGAATCCGAGCGGACGTAGCTTGACCACATTATATCATACGCGATCGCGTACCTAAATTACTAGTAACGCAAGTTGCTAGCGATCGTTTTTGAGGGTGGGGAGTAAATTAAATCTATCGGAATGTAGGCACAGTCAGATTATCATTTAGATTATGGTGGTATTTCATATTGAATTTAGCTGCACTCTAGCTTATGGTCGCTCGTAGTTCTCGAATCAAGCTCTCAGCAGGACAAATATTCTGGCACGAAGCGGGAGCCGATCGTCGTCCGGTAGTAATATTTTTGCATGGTAGTTGGCACGATAATACACAATGGTCGAGTGCGATCGAAATCTTGAGCCAAAATTTTCAGTGTTTGGCAATCGATTTACTCGGTTTTGGAAATTCGATTGCATTACAAACACCAACTACAATCGAGATGGAAGTCGATTGTCTGCATGAATTTTTAACGGCACTCAAGTTACGGCGGGTTTATCTAATCGGACATTCACTCGGTGCCTGGATTGCTGTTAGTTATGCCTTAAAATATCCCCAGTCAGTCACCGGAATAGTGGCAATTTCGCCAGAAGGATTTTCTTTGAATAATTGGCAGCAATATCATTTTCTTGCCAAATTGGTAATCGGCAATCCAGTCTTATTTAAAGTTTGGTTAAAGAGTTTACAGATAGTTGCATCGATCGCCGATGGTGCAAAACCGTTAGAAAAAGCTCAAGCCAATTGGCGATTATTAGAAAATTTCCCGACTACTTGCAAGCTATTATTTCAGAGATCGACGCGCGAGATTCGGCGCGAACTAGTTGCCGATCGGTTAGATCGATTTAGCTTGCCATTCCTGATTTTACAACCCGATACAGCCAAACAGATAATTATCGAACAAAGTCAAGCTTATGCTAGTGCAGTTCGTCAAGCTGAGTATAAGTTAATTAATGGATCTAATCTTGCTAGCGATCGAGAATTAATGCCCCAAGTAGCACGAGAAATATCTGATTTTCTCAATCGAGTCCAACTTCAATTCGAGCAAAATGCATCGCTAGGTGGGTGACTATACGATCGGCTAGATCTATTAGTAATAATTTACCATTATAGTGCCGAACTATAGATTATTTAATGTTTAAATCGACTTCGATCTGCGAACATAAATTTTGAATGCAATCTATTTGTAGATCGATAGAATTAGCGATATTGTTGAGATCGAGCGATCGCGTCTCGATGTGTTGATTGGCGATCGAACGGATGCGACGATCGAAATTTAAGGGGATCTGACAATTTTTCTGATTTGTCTGCATAAAACTAGCTCGCTCGACTGATAGTTAAATATCGCTACCAACCAGATCGATCGTTTTCGAGATTTACAAATGTGAAAAAACTAAATAGTCGAGATCTACAATTAATTAACAATTGTGTTAGAGAAATTTATTCACTCCGCACATTAGCAGAATTTCCCAAATGGGTAATGTTGCTGTTAGAAGATTTAATTGTCTCTGAAGAATCTTTTTGTTGTAGCTTTACCGAACGAGTCAATATGATGGCGGGAACGATGGTAAATAGCTGGACGGATGTCGCCACTCCAGAATATTTACGGGATAATCCCGCCTTGCAAAACTATCTAGCTACTGGCAATCCCCATCCTAACAAAATATCTAATTTTATTAGCGATCGCGAATTCCTCAATCGCGAAGGTTTATATGAAACGCTATTTTTACACTATGGAATGCGCGACCAATTAGGATTCATGGTTAGCGATTCTCGTCGGGCTGATGGTTTAATTGCTTCATTCGAGGAGGTCTTGTGCGATCGACTCAGATCGTTAGTAGATGGTTCTCTGAGGACAGAAGACCGACCGTTACTATCCGCAGTTATCGCCGATTCTACCACTTTTTATCAAAATGAAACCCTCGGACATTTATCGATCGGGTTTCACCGCAGTACTCGTTCTTTTACAGACCGCGATCTAGCCATCCTGTCGATCTTATTACCTCATTTAAAAGTTGCCTATAAAAATTCCCAACAGTCTACTAAATTCCAGCTTCAATTAAAGCAGTACTCGCAAGCATTCGATAAAATGAATGCAATTATCCTAGATCTAAGTGGTGAAGTCAGATATATTTCTACCGCCGCTGGTAACTTACTCTCTCGTTATTTTGATGGGGAATGGCTAAATTCTAATCGATTACCCGAAAGTCTCGATAGTTGGGTCAAACAGCAACTATTAAGAGCGCAATCCGATCTCACTCCGCCCGATCTGTCTTTTCAAATCGAACAATCCGATCGCCAGTTAAACATTAATCTATTGTGTGATTTTGCCGCCGAGCAACATTTACTCATCTGTACTGAAAAATCAAGCGAATTTTCATCTGCGCAACATTTACAGTCGATTGGCTTGAGCAAACGCGAAGCTGAAGTTTTGGCATTGGTAGCAGCAGGAAAAACTAATCCTCAAATCGCCCAACACCTGACGATTAGCGTCAAAACTGTCAAAAAACACGTAGAGCATATTTTTAGTAAATTAAATGCCGATAGCCGCATCGATGCTGTTAACAAAGCTTTACAAAAATTCGGTGGCGGAGCCGCTGGAAACGAGTACCGCTAAAGCTGCTAAATAAATACGTCTAAGGACGTATCGACCTTCTAGGTAGACTTGATATACTTTGAAACCAGAATGAAAATTTACACTTACATCATTAGTAGAAATGGCGTAGGTTTTGGCAATGGGCAACGATCGGCTCATCGATCGGTTGCCTGAATTATCCGGATCGAACGAGTGCAAAATTACTGAATTCAAATTAGATAAGACAAGGTGTGTAGCAGGGAACGGCTTCATGGTTTCGGGATGACTACTCCCGAATACCATGAGTCGATTTTTTCTAACACCCGATCGTAAATATACCCCACCCCATTTCCCCGAAAATTTACACCATGAAACTAAAAGATTCGAGCATCCCCAAACAAGGTAAACTTTCGATCGCACTACTTGTCGGTGCGGCTGTGTGTTTCCCGATCTCCTCAAATGCGGCTATTCTCTACGAAGCAGATTTCAGCGGAGACAAAATCAATCAGATTGATACTACTAATGGATCTGTCACGCCTTTTGTTACTACTGGACTGAGTAACCCTGGTGGCATTACATTTGATGCGAATGGCAATCTCTTTGTACCAAACGCTGGTCTCGGCACGGTTGTGAAGATTTCCAATGGTCTGCAATCTACTATTGCTTCTGGACTTAGCACTCCAGCGGGATTGGCGTTCGATGCGAATAACAACCTGTTTGTAACGAATTTCAGCTCGAACACGATCTCTAAGATTTCCAATGGTCTGCAATCTACTATCGCGACCGGACTTGGAAATCCCGCTCGTGTGGCATTCGATAAAAATGGCAACCTCTTTGCCTCAAATTTTGGCACAGGTACAATTATCAAGTTCTTAGCCAATGATATTCCATCAGGAACTTTCTCTACTATTGCTACTGGATTTACCAACCCCAGTGGGCTGGCATTCGATGTGAGTGGTAACCTGTTTGTCACGGATCAAGGATCTGGCAGAATTAGTCGGTTCTTAGCCAATGATATTTCATCAGGAATCTACACTACGATCGCTTCAGGATTTAATCGCCCTGCCGATCTTGTATTTGATGAAAACGGCAACCTCTTTGTATCAAATTTTGGATCGGGCACAGTAAATGAATTTTTAGCTAATAATATCTCATCAGGAACTTTCTCTACCATTGCTACCGGACTTAATGGCCCTGGTGGACTGGCATTTGCGCCGTCTGCCTCTACAGCCGTCCCCGAACCATTCACCATTATCGGCACATTAATCGGTGGTACAGCCGCATTCCGCATGAGAAAGAAACTCGGTGCGGCTAAGTTAGCAAATGCGATCGACTAAGTATTTGGATTTGAAACCTAGTTCTTCCTCACAGTTTTTGCAACATCTATCCCACCGATTTCCCCAAGGCTTATTTTATGAATATTTCACGTAGTAGCCTGTCGATCGCACTACTTGTCGGTGCGGCTGTTTCTTTCCCGATCGTTACGCAGACAAATAGTGCTAGTGCTGCAACCCTCCTGTCTGAAAATTTCAACAGTGTTTCCACTGGGCAAAATCTTACTTCTGGTATTCCCAGCTTTAACGTCATCGGCGACGTTGACGTACTTGGATCCAGCCCCATTCTGTTCGATGCTTACCCTGGCAATGGTAATTATATAGACTTAAATGGTAGCCGCACTGGAGGACTTTCATCGATCGCTGCTTTTACTTTTAATGCTGGTGATTCGGTCACAATTGCATTTGACTACGGGCCATCTGGACAAAATGAGAATTTCACTGCCAGTCTCGGCAGTATTTTTTCCATTCCATTCTCATCTAATACTCTCGTATTTAGTAAATTCTCCCAAACCTTCACTGTTAGCAGCCCAACAACCGCTAATCTTGTCTTTGCTTCTGGCAATAGTGGTGTCAATGGTTACATCATTGATAACGTCGTACTTTCATCTGTTTCGGCTACCTCTGTCCCCGAACCATTCACTATTATCGGCACATTAATCGGCGGTACAGCCGCAGTTCGCATG
>NZ_JANPLS010000214.1:0-2065 GCF_031422475.1 Chamaesiphon sp. VAR_48_metabat_403 | reverse complement strand
TTCTGGTGCGCCAATTGCAATTACGGCAACGGCTCATAAGTTAGCGCGGATTTTTTATCACTTATGGACTACTGGTGAAGATTTTGTTGATGCTGGTGCAGAAGCTTATGAGCAACAATATCAACAACGTGTATTCAAACTCTAAAACAACGGGCGAAAAAAATGGGCTTCGATCTAGTTCCTGAGCCAATTGTGGCTAGTGTTTCTTGAAAGAGGCTTCGCCAACGGAGTATGAAAATGTTAGAGATGGGGATGGGAGATGAGAGTTCGGAGCATGAGTCAACCTTTATAAGGCTACCGTGTATACACATCTCTAGCTCGAAGCGAAATTGGTGGGAATCCCCCTGTCTTGAAAAGGTGCTTTACTTGCGGCTCGCCTTTTTTGACGGGGAACCCGTCCAAAAAGGCGAGACAAGACAGGGGAAACAAGCGACGTTTGTGGGGGAAGCTTCCCCCACAAAGCTCGCGCCCCAAGAACGCACTTTTCGCTATCCACTTATTTATCCAAATAGCGAATGTCAATGACCGTACCGTTAAAATTGTAATTGAGTTGGTCGATCTCGACTGAAGAACCAATCTTCATTTTAGTGTTGCCCAGTACCAGTCCCTCTTTGGTTTTTTGACCTTTACCCGTGACGGTGACAATCATATCGACACTATAAGAATCGGGACGGGGGTCTTTCATTGCCTTGACAGTACCGTCTGCTTGTGGTACTGCTAAATTACGATCGAGCTGACGGACAGATTTGATATCGACTTGTCCGGCTGGCTGGTTGCGAATGACAAAACTGAGTTTGCTACCGGGGCTAAATTGCGTCATTAAAGAGTCAGGGTTGAGTACGTTTAACCCTCGGACAATTACATCGGCTTCGACTGCTTGCGGCTGCTCTTGCCCATTAATGCGCCCTGTGCTACCGGGCGAAATGAAGATGCCGACGATGACAAATAATATTACTAGGACAGCCCCAATGTCGAGGAGGCTGAATTTACCAAATAATCTGCCTTGTCGATCGAGAATAGCCATAGATCTAAAACTTAACGGGATTTTAATTTTAGACCAACATTTACTGTCAGTCAAATGTTAGTATATCACGCTCGATCGCCCCAATTTCAACCAGAAATTAGGGCGATCGAGCGTTAGTGTTTTTACTCTTTCCAAGCGATTAAACCGATCTAAGCAGCGGATTTACGGTAATCGAGATCGCTCCAGCCGCAGAGTATCCAGATCGATCGATATAATCAACTACTAATTTAAGATCTTTTTGGGCTAATTTCAAAAGCTAGTTCACTTCGATAAAAACACACGTCGAACTCTAATAGAACATTCATGTGCCCTAAAATCAATAGTTGTCGCTGCAATTTTCAAATTCATTTTAAAGATTGTGCATTAGCCCCTCTACGCTCTAAAACGCTAAGATGATCTGTATCTAATATATACATTTATTCATCTATAGAAGTTTTTCGATCGGATTCTCAATACTCCCGCCCCAATTTCATCGCCTCATCATAAGCGGGATTTTCAGCAAAGGTTCCAGCTATTTTTTCCCACCAAGGTGAATCGGCTGGATTTGGCTCGATTTTACGTTTAAGCCGTTCGCGAAGCGTGCCATCGGCAATCGACTTCAGCTTCTAACAATGTCAGCCGTTCTTCTAGTTGCTCTGGCATGATTTATTCATCCTTTCTAGCTCTAGTACCATTATATCTAACATTCGATCGAATCCAAACAGCTCCATCGAACCAACCCCAAATCGTTGGCGTAGCCTACCGTAGGTAATCGATCTTCACCTACACTACCCGATTCCGCAAAACGGAGGCTCTTGATTACGCAACCAAAGAAATCGACATTAATATCATCGCGGAGCGTGCCAGAACCCGCTCGCCTTTTATCCATAGATTTCACCATGATGTCCAATCTTTAAAATAGTAATATTCTCATCCACTTCATTAAATTCATAGATAATTCGGTAGTCTCCTACTCGAAGCTTGTAAGTACCTGCTAAGTTTGCACTCAGAGTGAGCGGCTCGATGTCCTCAAAATTTTCTGCTAACCAAATAATCTTTTTA
>NZ_JANPLS010000213.1:0-9792 GCF_031422475.1 Chamaesiphon sp. VAR_48_metabat_403 | reverse complement strand
AGTAAGTTGTTTAGGTAAGAAATACGAAAGGTCCTGCGCATTTACCTGCACGAATATGATCAAATGAAAAAGAACAGCAAAGATTAGTTTCATAACTGTGATTTCGAGGTAATTGAAATTAGGTAAAAGTATTAGGTGTTGGGTATTAGGTATTAGGTATTAGGTATTAGGTATTAGGTTTTAGGTATTAGGTATTAGGTTTTAGGTATTAGGTTTTCAGTTCGGCTGTCGCTCACTGTCCGGTTTTAGGTGTTAGGCTTTAGGTTTTAGTATTTCCAACTCCTTACTTCTTACTCCTTACTTCTTACTCCTTACTTCTTACTCCTTACTCCTTACTCCTTACTCCTTACTCCTTACTCCTTACTCCTTACTCCTTACTCCCATCTACAAAACAACCAGAGTGGGTCTAGACATCACCATCAGTCCAATATCTGTAGACGAAATCGAATCGATCTTAATTCTCGATCGCTTATGCTTTGGGGGGTTGTGGTCGATCGATAGTTATCGTCGCGAATTAACTAACGAGAACAGCCATTTCTTAGGCGTATCGGTCGATAAATCGATATGCCCAGCTACCAACGGAATTATCGGTTTTGGTTGCTTCTGGGCGATTTTAGACGAGGCTCACATCACATTACTAGGCGTTCATCCACAGTATCAACGCCAAGGTTTCGGACAGTTATTATTATGCGCCTTACTCGATAAAGCGCGATCGATCGGCATGGCACGAGCGACTCTAGAAGCCCGCGCCTCGAATCAGGGAGCGATCGATCTCTATCAAAGATACGGCTTCCAAACCGTCGGACGACGCAAAAAATACTATCAAGATACAGGCGAAGATGGTGTGATTATGTGGCGCGGCGGTTTACAACGTCCAGATTTTACCCACATCATTTCGCCTCCTCCCGCTTAATTAACCCAATTTGCTAGTTATGGATTTTTAGTGGGATAGGTATTAGGTTTTAGCGAAAAGTGCGGTCTTGGGGTTTCCCCAAGTAGAGCACCTTTTCAAGACAGCTATTAGGTTTTAGGTTCGATCCCATCGCTAATACCCAACACCTAATACCTAATACCCAAATCTTTAACATTGGTTATAACTAGCAACTTGCGTTAATTAATCATCGAGATCTTGGCGTTCTAGCCGAGCGACACGGCGACCTAAACGGCGAACTTTGCGCTCGTTACTGGTCAGATCGAAGTTCAGATCGTCTACAAAGCTTTGGTGCGCTGTAAATGTATTGCGAATGACGATTGAAACAGCACCTTCGATACTATCGATCCGCTGGCGGAGGCTGATGACATCTTCTCGAACAGCATTGACATTGTTTTGGACGGCAGTTATGTCTTGCCGGACAACAGCTAAATCTTGCTTGGTAGCCATGTTCTCCTGCATGGTACCAATATTCTCCTGCATGGTGCCAATATTTTCCTGCATGGTACCAATATTTTCCTGCATGGTGCCAATATTTTCCTGCATGGTGCCAATATTTTCCTGCATGGTGCCAATATTTTCCTGCATGGTAGCCATGTCTTGCCGGACAACAGCTAAATCTTGCTTGGTAACCATGTTCTGCTGCATGGTAGCCATGTTCTGCTGCATGGTGCCAATAGCCTGAATAACTTGTGATAGTTGACTTTCAAGACGATCGAAACGTTCTTCAGACATTATGTTATCCTGATTATTAGAAAGTATTTTGTGTTTGGAATACGGCTTTAGATAGAAGCTAAAGCCGTATTTCTATTTTAAACCAATCTTGTGTTCTGTGATGTTACCATCTTCCCCAAAATTTTCATCCGGATTTACCCCAATTCAGCGTGAATAAAGTGGGCGTAAGCTATTGACGATCGCTATATGAGTATCGGGTTGACAGTTCTGTTGGTTATCGTTGGGATTGTATTGCTATATTGCGCCCTGGAAAAATTCTCTAATAAATCTCGCGCTGACGAAATTTTTGCAGATTGGCAACGTAAAAGCGTCATCGATCCTGAAACTCGACGACGGACGATCGTAATTGCAGGGCACGATATGGAGCGGATCGAACGGTTGCTAGAAATCGCTCGGCGCAATAATCCCGATCGCACGGAACAATGGTATTGGGAGAAGATTTTATACGATATGGAACGCGATCGGGGAGTTTAAAGATTTTGGATTTTGGATTTAAAGATATCCTATCCACTATTCACTTTCATTATTTTAGATAGGTTCTATGCTGCATTCAGCGCATCGGCGGCACAGGCAAATTCTCGATCGGAAAGTGCGTGAAACTCTTGCTGAGAGAATCAAGACAGAGGGGTTGGGAGTGGTGGCAAAATCTATGCTTCATACCCCAATTCAGCAATGCCAGGAAATACACACAATCCTTACTCCTATTCCGGCTTAACCGCAATCACCCCATACGCGCTCGGCGATAGATACTGACGCGCGGCGAGTTGGATGGTGGTAGCGTCGAGAGATTGAATCTGCTGGGGGTAATCTAGAGCTGGAGTGAGATCTCCGACTACCGATCGATAATAACCGTAAAGATCCGCGCGATCGCTGGGTGTTTCGGTGCCAAAGATATAACGATTGGCAACTTGACGGCGGATGCGGGAAATTTCGGCTTCGGTGACGAGGGTGGTTTGGAGTCGGGAAATATGCTCGGTAATAATTTGCTCGACTTGGGCGATATTTTCGCTCGGCAACTGGGTACTGAGGTAAAATAGTCCCTGAATCCGGTTGCTCATATTACTGACGCTGATACTATTTACCAGTTGGCGTTCTTCGCGGAGTTCTTTAACTAGGCGAGAGGTGCGTCCCGAAGTGAGAATCGCCGCTAAAATGTCTAGGGGATAAGTTTCGGATAAATCTAGCAATCCCGGTACGCGCCAGACCATAATTAAGCGTGCTTGCTTGAGACTAGGGTCGATATGTTCTTTACGCACGATGCGAGAGAATGGGAGTTCGGGAGTGGGATGAGACTTTTTGCCGACAAATTCGGCGGCGGGGATAGTTCCAGTTTGCGAAGCAAAACCATCAGCGACAATCTCGATTAATTCTTCAACGGGGAGATTGCCAACGGCAACAGCAGTCATCGCGGTAGGTTGATAATGGGTAGCGTGAAAATAGCGCATCTGTTGAGCGGTAACGCCCTCAATCACGGCTTCGGGGCCTAAAACGGGGCGACGATATGGTAATTTACTAAATGCCACCTCGATCGCCTGCTGATAGATGCGGCGGGAAGAGCTATCATGAGATCTGCGAATTTCTTCGAGTACCACCATTTTTTCGCGCTCGAAGTCATCGTCGGGAATGCGCGGATTGGTGACGACATCGATTTGCAGTGGAGCTAAAGCAGCAAAATCTTTAGGTGCGGTGGTGATGTAGTAGTGGGTATAATCTTGACTCGTCGCGGCATTAGTTTCGGCACCGCGCTCTTCTACCAGTCGCTCGAATTCGCCCGCCGCCAGTCTGGATGTACCTTTGAACACCATGTGCTCTA
Organism: Chamaesiphon sp. VAR_48_metabat_403; assembly: GCF_031422475.1. Taxonomy (NCBI): domain Bacteria; kingdom Bacillati; phylum Cyanobacteriota; class Cyanophyceae; order Gomontiellales; family Chamaesiphonaceae; genus Chamaesiphon; species Chamaesiphon sp. VAR_48_metabat_403. Next base: position 6,313 of record NZ_JANPLS010000213.1, on the reverse strand, counting down.
GAAAGTGTGCCATGCCATTAATCGCATCGGTTTCCACAAAGGAGCCGACATTCAGATAAATATTCAAATTTACGGCTTCTACAGGCATTCGCTCTGCGATAATTGTCAACCCATTGGGTAACGTGCGAACTGTTGGGAAGGGGGTAATTGTCACTGCAAATTTGCTCCTGCTACATTAGTCATGCGATCGGTAAGATCGATCTCGCCATAAGGCGGTCGAAAATCGGCGGCTATCTTTGCCGTCAATCTGATAAAATCGGGTTATTTACATCAGTATAGAATCCATTTGAGATCTTTTGAGCGACCTAACAGATATTGGTGGGACGGGCGGGTTCGCTCGATAGATGACTGCATTATAGCGATCGTTTCTAGCATAAACCCGCCCTCCCCCACTAGGAGATCTCAAATGGGTTCTATAGTAGAGACTCGCCCGCGCTCGGAATTTAGATCGAATAAACTTTTCAACTGGAGAATTTGAGTTAAGACAGATGATTTATCGATTTTGAATATTTTTGAGCCGATCCATCACCATCAAATATTCATCATTTTTACCTTGTTTTTGATAAATCCTCGCAGCTTCCCGATAATCAGCGATTGCAGCCTGCCAATTTTCTAAATTTTCGTGGACAGTTCCTCTTAAATAATAAGCTTGAGCATAGTTAGCATTGAGCTTCAGAGCATCATTAAACTCGGTCAAAGCACCTTGCCAGTCTGATAATTGATATCTCTTCATCCCAGCATTTATTTTACCTTCGGCGGTAAGATCGGTATCAATGCGAGAGAGTGATTCCGATCTTGGCGGAAGATTGACACCCAAGTTACCAGCAATCGCCACAAAATATTTAATTGGGATGCCAAAATTTAATTGCTTCCTTCTGATACTATTATCATTATTTTGTTCCGTAGTTTCTTTGGTGTGAATTGCGACTAATTCTCCGCGCGTATCCAAAACAGGGCCGCCTTCCATTCCTGTCAAAATATCATTATTGTAGGCGATCGAATAGTCGTTTTTGAGGCTGTTACTATTATTCTTGACTAGATTACCTCTGCGAAATACAAAAGTTGATTCGGTAATAGCTGCTGTAGTCATCGGAAATCCACCAACATAGAGATCTATGCCCTGACTGAGATTATTATCATCACCAATTATTGCAATAGGATAACTTACTGGCGAACGAAATTGAAATACACTTAGATCGAGATTATTTACCGATCTTCGGATCGAGCTACTAATAATTTTGTAAGTTTTATTGTCTGATGTTACGACTCGATCTACTTGGTTAGTTGTAATTACGCTAGCAGCAGTAAGTACTGTATAAATATTTCCATTTTTTTGAACGATTGCGCCAGAGCCATTGCCCCTCTGCCCTGACACTTTAACTGTTATGCCTTTAACAATATCACCAATTTCTGATGAAGTTCGATCGACGATAAAATTTCCATAGCTAATTGTATCTGGACGATCTTGATAAAGTTTAATTAGATCGATCGTAGATCGATATTCTCGATCCTTATTTTGGGATTTATAAATTCGTGCTGCTCGATCTAAATCCGCAATTCCACTTGCCTTCTCTCCGACTACAGCACACTTTAGCATACCTCTGATGATATAATTTTCAGCACTATTAGGATTGAGAACTATCGCCCGATCGTAGTCAGCCAGAGCACCTCTATAATCTCCTGAAGAATACTTGTACATCCCGGTGCCCATATAGTCATTAGCTGTTAATGCATTGTTCGATCGAGTGGTAGTAGGATATAATTTAAAATTGATTGATACTCCCAATTTACTAGCAATTGAGACAAATATATTGATGGGAATAGCAAGGTTAAATCCTGTCTTTTGTTCATTTTCACTGAGGTCGTTATTTTTTTCATCTTTATCTCCTCGTCCATGAATGGCTACTAGTTGTCCATCTGTATTCAAAACAGGGCCACCGCTCATTCCTGGAAAGGTATCGTTACTATAAACGAGAGCATAGCCATTTTTGAAATTTTTGAAGCTATTACTAGATACTTCACCTGGATAAAATGCCAAATCCGAATTTTTTGAATTTACAGGAAATCCACCAACATAAATAGTCATCCCCTCTCTGAGTAGATAGCAATCACCGATACCTAGTTCGGATGCTGTTGAATAAAAAGAATTTCCTAATGCCTGAAATTTAAATACAGCTAAGTCGATATTTCGTTCGGATCGTCGGATCGAACCACGAATAATCTGATAGGTTCGACGATCGGGTGTTGTAATTCGATAACCATCGTTTTGTTTTAATACATGCGCGGAAGTTAGTACTGTATAAGTATTACCCGATCGATCGAGAATCACCCCCGAACCTTTGTTGTTCTTCCCCAGTATTTCAACTGTAATTACCCTAGCAATCTCGCGAATTTCTTTCGCAGTTTTAGCAACAGCTATATTCTGGAAGAGCGGAATTAAAATACCGATAGAAATTAACCCGACAACTAATGATTTTTTGACTGGCATAAGTATCAGTATGCAGTTGCAATGAATGAGATCGACCCCATTATAAATCCACTGCGTGTAAATCCCCTCCCAGGAGCGAAAAGCGCGTTCTTGGGGAAACCTCTGTCTTGTCTTGCCGCAATTCTAAATTCAAAACCAGTTGGAGGTGATTTTGGTGGTTTGCCCTCATCCCCAAACTCTGTCTCCCGAAGGTTTAGAGAGACAAGACAGCGGGTTGGGGAGAGGGCTAGCCAATGTCGCACCACTCAAGAATTTCCGAATAATGTTTTGTAACTCGAAGGCAATTGCCAGAATTACTTGTAGTTTAAATTTGGGGATATTTGATCGATCGATAGAGCTGAATTTTAATTAATTGATCGCGTGGTGGGAATACTAATGATGGATGGTAGTTAAACAGAGATAAATATTACTTATCATACTACTGAAATCGAGACGGCATTGAGAGGGAGATCTAACGATATAAATGCAAAATATTTCACAAACACTCGCCCGCTACGAACATCTGTGGCGCAAACAAAATGTCATTGGTTGGGCATTTGGTTGGGCAGCATTATCGCTATTATTTTATATGTTCTTGAGCGGTTCGGCACAGAACACCGAACGACCGTTCTGGTATCGAATTTTTACCGCTTATATCCTTCAAAATGTGCCGACAATCTGTGCGGGGCTACTGTGTATTCGGAATGGCACCAGCAGTAGAATGCCCAGCGGTAGCAAGGTGTGGCTGTTGATGGGCATCGCTTTGCTAGCTTATTTTGTGGGCAATATCTTTTTTAGCTCGTGGGAATTAGTCTGGGGTCTCAATTCAACTGGTTCGCTCGGCGATCCGTTTTTCGTAATTTTTTATATTTGTCTGTTGTTAGCAATGTTTATCGCGATCGCCAGTAAACGCGTAAAATTAAAAATATATCAATGGGCGATCGTCGCCGGAATTGGCATTTATGCGGCTACCATCGCCATGTGGATTCTCAAACCGCCAGCAACTGATAATTCAGTCGCAACAACCGCAATAACCACTACCAGCAGCCAGATTCAGAGTTCGACGACAAATACACCTGCGGTTACTCCCGCACCCGATCTCACCCCGCCAGAGAGCGAACCGACAACAACCGCACCGGGATGGGTAATGTTTTTCGATGGGATTCTCAAGCCGTACGGACAGAAGTTAAATATCTTCTACGTCTGGTGCGATGTCGTCTTATTTGCCTTCGCAATTGTGATGATTTTAGCATTTTGGGGCGGACGACTCAGCAATGCTTGGCAGGTAAACGCGCAAGCAATGATTTGTTATTACATCGCAGATATGTGGTTTGCCTATGCCGGAAATCAGATTGAAGACTATCAGGGCGGATTTATGCTGGAAGTCTTCTGGATTTTTGGAGCTATCCAGTTTGGCGTAGCCGCCAGCACCGAATTCGAGTATATGCTAGCACGGCAAAAAGACGCTGCAAAATCGGAGTTTCACACTCTCGACTATTAGTAGCGGGGAGCGGGGAGCGGGGAGACGGGGAGACGGGGGGACTGGAAGCATGGATTTTAAATCCTCCTTACTCCTTACTCCCCGCTCCCATCTCCCCGATACTCAATCCCCTCCCACTCGCCCCCAACCACGATCGCACCTGCAAAATCGGCAGCAATTTCTAGTTTCTGAATCTGCCAAATACCAGCTATGGGGCTGGAAATAATCGCCGCAGGGGTGGTGGGATCGATCGAGACTTCGATTCGATCTAACGGGGTGCTAAGACCAGTGCCACAAGCTTTTAGATAGGCTTCTTTTTGCGTCCAGGCGTGAAAGAATGCGGCTTGTTGACTATCGATTGGAAGGCTATGAAAAATTGCTTGCTCGGCGGGTGAAAAAAACCTGTCTACCAAATCTGCTGCGGGTAGTGGGTGAATATATTCTATATCGATGCCGATCGGGAATTTAGCACTAATGCCATAGACGGCGCGATCGCAAGAATGGGATAAATTAAACTCAATTGAATGACCTTCAACAGCAGGTTTTCCCTGTGCGCCCAATGTAAACACGATTTGGGATGGAGTAAGATTGAGGTACTGACTCAGAATCTGCCGTAAATATCCCCGCGCGACAATCCAGCGATCTCCATGCGTGGGATTGATAAACTTGGCGGCGCGTTGGCTCTCTTGCTCTGTTAAAAATTGACTAAATGCGTGAATGCGATCGCGATCTAAATTAAGATCGACACTCCAGACATGAACATCTCGCGCTAATAACATCAACATGCTTGGATCTGCGGTGCAAAGAATGGTAGATAATTAGTGAAGCCGATTCTACTCCCGTTCAAATTTACCAGGTTATCTGGCATCGATCGAAACGATCTCAACGACTCTTATCGAGCATCGCCAAGCACAGTCGGAGTAGAATAGATCTTCGCCGCATCACTTCACAGGTGAAATCTCGGCTTCAAGTAATTAGTAATTGTCATCGAACTAGATTTAGCATATGCGAACCCATTATTGCGGTACGATCCGCACCGAACAAATTGGCGAAACTATTACCCTGTGCGGATGGGTAGATCGTCGCCGCAATCTTGGGGGGGTGATTTTTCTCCATTTGCGCGATCGATCTGGCTCGGTTCAGGTAGTCAGCGATCCCATTCGCACCCCCGCATCTTATCATTTAGCAGAAACGCTCCGCAGTGAATATGTGGTCAAAATTACCGGACGCGTTTATGCTCGTCCCGCAGAATCGCTCAATACGCGCATTCCCACAGGCGAAATTGAAGTCTATGCCGAGCAAATCGAGGTTCTAAACCGCGTCCACAACCAATTACCCTTCCAAGTATCTCAAACCGAAAACGAGTTCGTCCGTGAGGATTTACGCCTCAAGTATCGCTATCTCGATCTGCGACGCGAACGGATGAGTGCTAATCTTCAACTCCGCCATCGGGTAATTAAAACCATCCGCCGCTGTTTGGAAGATCGGTTTAACTTTATGGAAATCGAAACGCCAATTCTGACGCGCTCGACTCCCGAAGGTGCCAGAGATTTTATCTTACCCAGTCGGGTAAATTTAGGTGAATGGTTTGCCCTGCCCCAATCGCCGCAGTTATTCAAACAATTACTAATGGTATCGGGATTCGATCGCTATTATCAAGTCGCGCGCTGTTTTCGCGATGAAGATTTACGTGCAGATAGACAACCCGAATTCACCCAGTTAGACATGGAAATGAGTTTCATGTCTCAGGAAGAAATCATTAGTCTCAATGAAGAATTGATCTACCAAATCTTCAAAGAAATTAAAGGTGTAGAATTATCCCGTCCTTTCCCTCGGATGACTTATGCCCAAGCGATGGATGAGTACGGCTGCGATAAACCCGATACCCGGTTTGACTTAAAATTAGTCAACGTTTCCGAACTCTTTAAAGACTCCCAATTTAAGGTATTTTCAGGCGCGATCGCATCTGGTGGCGTAGTTAAAATTCTACCGATTCCTGGTGGTAACGAAACTATCTCCAACGTGCGGATCAAACCAGGTGGCAACTTGTTTAAAGAAGCCGCCGAAGCCGGAGCCAAAGGTGTTGCTTATATCCGCGTTTTGGATAATAACGAAATCGAAACGATCGGGGCAATTAAAGACTCCCTATCTGAAGAGAGCAAACAACAACTATTAACCCTCACGGCTGCCAAACCTGGCGACTTATTACTATTCGGTGCTGGCGATGCCGCAATGGTCAATAAAACACTCGATCGACTGCGATTAGTCATCGGTCGCGAACTTGGTTTAATCGACGATAATAAAGTCAATTTATTATGGGTAACAGATTTCCCCATGTTCGAGTACAACGCCGATGAAAAACGACT